>JALHTN010000282.1 GCA_022865865.1 Anaerolineales bacterium | reverse complement strand
CTAGACCCATACCCGTACCTGTCAGCAACCTGAGGGTATTATTCGGTTGATACAAACCCGGAGCATCAGCGAACAAGCTATAGAATGAATTCAATCCATCGATGGCAAATAAGAGCACGAACACTGAAGTTGGCAGAATGATCTTCCAGGATGACATCCCAATCCGCCTGCGACCAATTACCCATTGGTAAATCAATCCGATCATCGCTCCAAGATACATCCCACTGCACCTGGCACATAAGGGCAATTGAAGGTCCCCAATGTGGAAAGAACGCAGGTCGATGCGATGACAAACAGCGTATCCGATAGCATCAGCTTTTCCTAAAAGGCCTGGGGGTGTGTTTATCACCCAGGCAAATAAGGTCAAAATAAAGGTAAGGAAAACCAGACCTTTCCAATAATGCTTATGGAGAATAAACCTTGCTCTTGCGGTCTGCATAGTGGTGAGATTATAGAGGTTTCCAGGTCAAAACACAAGCAAAACACAAGCATAGTTGGCAAACTTATTCAATTGGAGTATGATTCCTCTTTGAGTTCCAAATCATGGAGGTAATTTCCGGATGAAGAAGTTATCCGTAATGTTAGGGTTAATATTTATCATTTCTGCTTGCTCAAAGGGAGGTCCCAATCAGACTGAGGCCGTAAGCTATCAAGCAACCACGGTCTTGGCTGCAGCGACTCAACCATTGCCTACTGCCACGCAGTCCCGACCAACAGCAACTTTAGTACCCACACCAAGCGCAACTCCACTTTATCCAAAAGAGGGTTATGGCCCAGGTAATTTTCCAAATAATGTTAATCCGCTCACCGGATTATTCGTAGATAATGAACGTTTTCTGGATAAACGCCCGGTCGCGGTAAAAATCAATATTGTTCCCCGTACCTCAACTCGCCCACCTTGGGGATTGACCGACGCTGATATTGTTTTCGATTATTACCAGAATAATGGCTATACGAGATTTCATACCATTTTTTATGGTCAAGACGCTGAATTAGCGGGTCCGATCCGCTCAGCACGATTTCCGGATCACTTCTTAATTCGCATGTATAAAAGCATATTTGCTTATGGAAGTGCTGACCCATTGATCAATGAGAGATTGTTTGGAGCTGAGTACAGCGACCGGCTTGTCCTGGAAGGTGGAGGAAGTGGTTTGTGTCCGCCCACAGATACTGCTCCCCTTTGCCGCTTCGATCCCCAAGGTTATGCTCACCTGTTGGGAGGCACACACGAAATCCATGAATATGCTCAAGATCATGGCGTCGATGACAGCCGACAAAATTTGGATGGCATGTACTTCAATTTAAAGCCTCCCTCGGGAGGGCAAGCTGTTGAAAATATTTATATCCACTACTCTAAGGATAACTATCTCCTCTGGGAGTATGACGATGTAACTGGGAATTACCTGCGGTTCCAGGATGATTCCTTCGATCAAGGTGAGGGTGAAACTTTCGCTCCACTTATCGACCGTAATAATGATGAACGGGTATCTGCAGAGAATGTCGTAGTTATCCTCATGGAACACTCGTATTACCGCAAGCCCCCTGCTGAAATTGTTGAAATTTTGGTCAGCGGGAGTGGTCCAGCCTATGCCTTCAGGGAAGGAAAGGTCTTTGAGGTACGTTGGAATATCCCCGCCACGGATAGTGTTCTTTACCTTACCTTTCCAGATGGCACTCCATTCCCTTATAAACCTGGAATCACCTGGTACCAGGTGATTGGACAATCATCTTCTATTACATCTCCCGATGATGATACATGGCGGTTTGAATTCCTAATCCCCTAGGAGATTAATCTAATAAAGATATTTCTCACCGATCCAGAATCCCAATAATCCATACTTGTGTAAATCTGTATTATGCCAACATCAGCAATCCCACCAACTCTGATGATTGGCAGATATCCGGATTGTGGGAGAGGGGAAACTGCTCCAAGCTCGATCTGACCAAATGTCAGTTTTGATAAACCTTTCCAGCCAATTCATTGTTGATCATACCCTGCCGTACAAACCAGCTGGATAATTGAATCTCAAGCCAAAAGCAACAACCGGAAACCTTGGGATTGTCAATATTGAACGAATGATGTCTCGCATCTTCGGTGAAATCCCGAAGATGCGGATAAAATTCCACGTTAATTGATGCGCAGATTCAGCATCTGGTTGGAACGGTATGGAATCCGGGAAAATTCAATGGGAAGAAACCAAAGAAAGAATTGGTGATTAGTTCCAATCCCATTCACGCAGTGATTCCAACATTTTGTTGGCTGTAAGATCTAATTGTAGAGGAGTGATAGAAACAAATCCGTTGGCAAGAGAACCGAAATCCGTCCCTTCTTCTGGTACTCCAGTCGGCGAATCCCCTCCAATCCAATAATAAGGTTGGCCACGAGGATCCAATCGCCGATCTAAACGATCACGATATACACGTAAACCCTGGCGGGTGATCTGGAATCCATTCATCATTTCATCATCGCAGTAAGGAACATTTACATTGAGAATGGTTTTGCTGTGCATATTCTGATTGATCACCATATTTGCAACTTTACTCGCTACCCTTGCCGCTGGTCCATAATCAAGTTCACCTAAATGGTTCTCGGGTGAATCTAATGAAACAGCTATACCTGGGGTGCCCCAAATTGCTGCCTCCATGGCCGCGGTTACCGTCCCGGAATATGTAACGTCATGACCAATATTCGCATTAGGATTGATACCTGACACAACAAGATTGATTTTCTCTTCAATCAACCCTAACATCGCTAACGACACGCAATCCGAAGGAGCACCATCAGAAGTAAGAGCGCGAGAACCATCATCTAAGAGCACTTCCTTTACCCGAAGCGGCCGGTGCATTGTTTTTACGTGACCAGATGCTGACCAATTACGATCCGGTGCCAGGATTGTCACCTGGTGTGCTTTGCGTAACTCTTGAGCAAGAACCAGTAAACCCGGAGCTCTCACCCCGTCATCATTTGTAACTAATATATGCATAATTGCTAAGTTTATCCTCCTAATATTTTAGAATGACCATTATAATCTTATTATCAGCCTGAATATCAGGCTTTAGAAATACATCATATCTGCAGTTAAAATTATTCAGGAGAATATCAATGGCACGCAGGATTATTGGCATCACGTTCATCGTTGCAGCAATTTTCGGATTGATTTTCAGCTTGGCTGGAATCGTTCTCGTCTGGGGAGTTAAAGCCCCATTGACAGCCAATTTGGTCAGTACTCTCGATCTGATTGATACAACGCTGGATGCAACCAGTTCAGGGCTTACAGTGGTAGATGATACGCTTACCAGAACAGCATCCGATCTGACCTCGCTGGAAAACACTGTCCAAACTGCAGGTAAAAGTGTTGGTGATTCTGTCCCCATGGTCGAATCACTTTCAACTTTATTATCGGAAAATATCCCCCAGGCTATTACTGCAACTCAAACCGGGCTCACCTCTCTACAGGATGCTGCTGGAACTCTTGAAAGTACACTGAAGCTATTGACATCGATACCATTCCTCCCAATCGAAGGATATGATCCGGATGTATCTTTTTCTGCAGCGATAGAAGATGTATCCCAAAGCCTGGATGCAATACCTCAGTCACTCTCCGAAATGGAGACCACAATGAATACTTCTAAAGGTAATTTGATCATGTTAACGGCTCAAGTTAATATCATGGCTCGCAACATCTCAGAGCTTAAAAGCAGCATGTACGAAATTCAACTCGTATTCGATCAATACCAGGATGCGATTTCAACTATTCAAGACCGGTTAAATTCCTTCCGTGAGAATCTGCAAACGATTATCACCGTAACCGCATGGATTTTCACGATTATCTTTGTATGGTTAGGGATCGCTCAAATAGGTTTGTTGACTCAGGGTCTCGAACGGGTGAATTGGAGATCAGAAGATCAATCTACTGACGCCAATGATTCTCATACCGAAGAATCGCTTAATGATGAGCAAAATGTACCGGAGAAGAATATTGAAAACGGAAGTACAGAAGAATAAACCGGTCAAGACGAATCAATAAGATGATCGAAAAACAGGTTGGATGCCAGCATCCAACCTGTTTTCATTTTTAATTGTGATTCAATCGATTGCCATTTCTCTGAGTACCTTATGGAGGATGCCTCCATTTCGGTAATATTCCACCTCCAGGTCAGTATCGAGCCTCACCATAACCTGGAATTGAATAACATCTCCATTATTCTTTTCGGCATGGACGATCAATTTGGAATGGGCTTTCAGTCTGTCATCTAAGCCCGGGATAGAATATAGCTCATCTCCCGCCAATCCATGTGCATCAATTCCTTCAGCCTCCAAAAACTGAAGAGGTAAAACACCCATACCTATCAAATTTGATCGGTGGATCCGCTCAAACGATCTCGCAATCACCGCCTTCACATTCAGTAATTGAGTTCCTTTGGCAGCCCAATCCCTACTCGATCCGGTACCATATTCTTTACCAGCCAAAACCAGCAGTGGCACTCCTTCTCTCTTGTAAAGCTGGGAAGCATCAAAAATACTCATTTGTTTCCCATCTGGCATGTGCCTGGTGTACCCACCTTCAACTCCCGGTACGAGCTGGTTTCTTAAGCGAATATTGCCAAAAGTCCCGCGGGTCATCACCCGGTCATTGCCGCGTCGGGAGCCGTAAGAATTAAAATCTCTCATGGATATATTTCGCTCAATTAAATACATTCCACCCGGGCTCTCTGCGGGTATCGCACCAGCTGGAGAAATGTGGTCGGTGGTTATCGAATCTCCAAGCACGGCTAATACTCGAGCACCACGAATTTCCTGGATTGAGGGGACTCCGGGGGGCATATCGATAAAAAATGGTGGTTCCTGAATATAAGTTGATTCCTCATCCCAATCATAGATATCACCCTGATTTCCTTCGATCGCGTTCCAAATCTTATTTCCAGAAAAAACATCACTGTATTCTTTATCGAACATGGCTGGTTGAACAAATTCAGAAATCTCACTCCGAATTTCCTCAGAAGAAGGCCATACGTCTTTAAGATAAATCGGATCACCGACCTCATTTTCTCCCAGTGGATCATTAAGTAAATCAATATCCACAGTCCCAGCAAGTGCATAGGCGACGACCAATGGAGGCGAGGCAAGATAATTTGCGCGTACATATGGATGGATCCGACCCTCAAAATTACGATTTCCCGATAACACCGCAGCAGCTACCAAATCTCCACTCGTGATACCTTTGACCACTTCTCCAGACAATGGACCTGAATTCCCAATACAGGTCGTACACCCATAACCAACCAGATCAAATCCAAGCTTTGCTAACGGTTCCATTAAACCGGCTTTTTCAAGGTAATCGGTGACGACAAGGGAGCCCGGTGCCAGGCTGGTCTTGACATACGGTTTGGTGTGTAATCCTTTTTCTACAGCATTCCGGGCAAGTAAACCCGCCGCGATCATTACGGATGGATTTGAAGTGTTGGTACAGGATGTGATGGCTGCAATTACCACTGAGCCATGACTTATTTCGGATGTTGTTCCATTTGCCCCGATGGTTACTTTCTGATCCAATTCCTCGGCTGATAAATTAAATCCTCTCGCACTTTCTGGAGCAAATAAATCTGTCTGGAATGTTTTCTTCATCTCACTTAAGGGTATTCGATCTTGAGGTCGTTTTGGTCCTGCGAGACTAGTCTCAACAGAAGACAAATCAAGTTCTAAGTAATCCGAGAACTCTGGATCTGGCGCAGCTGCTGTTCGGAATAAACCTTGTTCTTTGGAATATACCTCAATGAGTTCAATTAAATCTGCTTTTCTGCCAGTCAGCGCCAGGTAGCGTAAGGTCTCATCATCCACGGGGAAAAAACCGATCGTTGCCCCATACTCAGGAGCCATGTTGGCTATAGTCGCCCTATCCGGTAAGGAAAGGTAGTCCAAACCTGGACCAAAGAATTCAACGAATTTTCCAACCACGCCCTTTTCACGCAGCATTTGGACAACGGTCAATGTCAGATCAGTGGCCAGAATACCTTCTTTTAATTCGCCAAACAGCTTAAATCCGATCACATCCGGGATAAGCATATCTAAGGGTTGGCCCAGCATGGCAGCCTCAGCTTCAATGCCACCTACTCCCCACCCAACTACTCCCAATCCATTGATCATCGTTGTGTGAGAATCTGTCCCAACCAAGGTGTCGGGGAAGACAATCTGCTGGTCTTCACCGTATTTTTCATTACGAACAACCGTTGCCAGATACTCCAAATTGACTTGGTGGATGATGCCAGTCGAAGGAGGAACGACCCTGAAATTGTCAAATGCCTGCTGACCCCAATGAAGAAATTCGTATCTCTCTCGATTCCTTTGAAATTCAATTTCTGCGTTTCTCTGCAGTGCATCCGGACTGGCAAAAAAATCCACCTGGACAGAATGATCGATCACTAAATCAACCGGGATCACAGGATTGATCTTTTTCGCATCGCCGCCAAGTCGAATCATTGCTGACCTCATGGCAGCCAAATCTACAATTGCCGGTACTCCCGTAAAATCTTGCATAATGACTCTTGCTGGACGAAATGGAAAACTATTCCGTACAGCTGGATTTGGTTTCCAGGAGGCAAGGTTTTCGACATCTTCAGTTTTAATCTCTCGATTATTGCACTGCCTCAAAACAGATTCCAGCAGAATGCGAACAGAGAAAGGTAATCGCTCGAGTTGCGTTAATCCTTGCTTTTCCAGATTCTGTAAACTGAAGTACGAGAACTCCCTCTGGCTGGTGCTGATTTTTTTTCTTGCTGCAAAGTAATCTTGTACCATAACAACTCCTTTTGGGAGGTCGGATTATATTCACTAAAGACAAATCAAGCAATATAGGATAAATAGATTGAACAGATAACTAAAATTTCATCTTACTATCGCATCAGTCATCCGGGCGACCTGCTTCATAAACCTAACATCATGGACCCGGATGATGTCGGCTCCACGCACAATCCCCACCGCAATGGCAGCTGCTGTTCCGGCCAGACGTTCACCAGGGGGTTGGTCTAGGGTGTACCCAATGAATGATTTTCTTGATGG
>JALHTN010000281.1 GCA_022865865.1 Anaerolineales bacterium | reverse complement strand
GTGGCGATCTGGTAGCTGTAGACCGAATCAGCAGCCGTGAGGGGTGTGCTGTCAGACCACTTGATATCTGGTTTTTGGGTAAAGGTAGCCGAAAGTTGGGGTAATTCCAGCGGGGCGCCATCCCAGGCAACAGCACAATCTGCGCTCAAACAACCAAAGGGACGCACAATCTCACCCAGTTCAAGCCGCACCAACTGACCGGCAGCATTAACGATCAACTCACCAGCTGCTGCAGGGATTGGCTCAAGAATCGCATCGCCATCTGCCAGGCTGGGCAGCTTTTCCAGGATCACCGGCTGGTTTAGATACCCCACCATGTCAATCGGCCCATCGTAGATCGCCTGCAGCACATTACGTTGAGCAATCGAATCATCACCATAAATGTAAAGAGTTTTTGGCTCATCCGCCATGCAGATCGTCAAACGCCGTGCTGGTAATGTAGGGGTTGGGGGAGTAGTTGTAGTAGTGGCAGCTTGGGTTTGCACTTGAGTGCTCTCGCTGCCAATGGAAGTTGCCGTAGGGAGATCGCCACCACTAAAAGAACAACCAACCAGCAGAGATGCTAGAAAAAGCATGCCTGCCAGGGGTATCAGCCTGCCTTGAAATTCAATGAACATGGTTGCTCGCCTCGCTTGATATGAACACCAGGATTATACAATATCTGCAGGACGCAAAGTGCGCGGCATTTTTCCGCTGCCGCGCACATTTTATAAATTGGGTGAAAGGTAGTTTACTGGGTAACGCTTACTGACCCTTTCATCCCGGCGTCATAATGAACACCATCTTGTTCAAAACAACCCATCTCCCATTCTCCGAGCATCTCTTCGGTCACTGTAAATTTGATCGTGGCGGTGCCACCTACTGGTGATACAACCATGAAGCCCTCGTGCATTTCTTCATGCTCTTCCTCCGGTTCACCTACCTGTGTGACCTCCGGCTCAACCCCAGCCGATTCAAACATGTCCACCATGTATCCGGCTGGTCGGTTGTCAATTTTCATCACTTCACGGCCAATCATGACCTCATGCTGAAGCTGGCCAGAATTGCTCAGATTCAAGGTAACTTCCTGGCCAACTTTGAAATTTAATTTCTCGGGCGTATATGAATATTCCGCCATATCGATATCATAGCTTACTGCTTCGGGGGTTCCCCCACCACAAGCTGCTAAAATAAGAGCAGCCACTGCCAATAATAATGCCGCGTACAACTTCTTCACTTCTTCCTCCCGATAACTGGATAAATCGGATATTGTATATATAATTATACCACGCCATGCGATCCTGAAAAGGGTTCCTGGTTTGATCATCAGGTCTACGAATTAGAGCACGAAATCGAGAGAAATTGCTGGATCCTGGTTGATTTCATTAGAAGGGTTTTTTGCATTGATCGTAGCAAAAAACGAGCGCACAGGTTAGAATAAGTATAGGAATTTTTTAGGCAAGATCAAATATTAATTTAGATAAACTGCTATGCGTGAAAATTTAACCCGGGTCATTGAAGATTACCTGAAAACAATTTACGAATTAACCCGATCCAACGATCGAGCTACAACCAACCAGATTGCAGAACGGATGGGGGTAACCCCTGCCTCTGTTACCAATATGGTCCAGAAGCTGGCCGCGACCGATCCCCCCCTTTTAGATTACCGCAAACACCACGGGGTGCAGTTAACTCCAAAGGGAGAGAAGGTAGCCCTGGAGATCATCCGCCACCACCGGTTGCTGGAGGTGTTTCTGCACCAAACATTAGGATACAGCTGGGACGAGGTGCACGAGGAAGCAGACCGCTTGGAGCACGTCATCTCTGAGGAATTGGAAGAACGGATTGCAGTCAGCCTCGGAGATCCACAGCACGACCCTCACGGAGATCCAATTCCCTCCCGCGATCTGCGTATGCCAAAATCATCTGAAGTAACCCTTAGCCAATTGCGTCCATCCCAGGAGGCACAGGTGAAGCGGGTCAGCGATAATGATCCTGACCTGCTGCGCTACCTGAGCGGGATGGGCATCAAACCCGCGGCTCATCTGATAATCCTGGATTACTCCCCATTTGATAATAATTTGCAGGTCCAGGTCGCTGGCGAAGTCGATCCTGTGGTCCTTGGATTGAAAGTGACCAGCCAGGTTTTTGTAGAAATCTCGGATTAATTCACGAGTACAATTGGGGGAGAAGAGCTTGATGAGCATATCGCAGCCAAGCTGGTAAGTTGATGTATTTTATTGGCATGAATTATCTGGGCGTTTTCACAAAGGTAGAGATATGGAATGAATACAAATCGAAAAGGTCAACCAAGGGTTGTCGTCACAGGTCTAGGAGCACTCACGTCTTTGGGTGCAGTGGAATCATTCTGGGAAAATCTTAAGGCTGGAAATTCTGGCATACGCAGGACATCTCTGTTCGATCCAAAAGACCTGCAGGTCCAGATCGCGGGGGAAGTAGATTTTGAGCCAGGCGAGTATATTGATCGCAAAACCGCCCGGCGCATGTCACGCGCTTCACAGGTGGCTCTGATCGCGGCCCGCATGGCGCTGGAGGACTCCGGCATGAGCCAGGAGGCGGTTGCTGCAGAAGGCGACCGGGTTGGAGTCTCC
>JALHTN010000280.1 GCA_022865865.1 Anaerolineales bacterium | reverse complement strand
CCCAAGATCCACTGTGAGCGGACACAGGCAAAGTATTTGTGACTACATCCCATCCGTGCGTAGAGTATTCGGCCCAATTCACCTGCCCGGACTCGAAATCACCATTCAATATGGGATCGGGAGGTATGACAACCCCGGTATCATTGATCATTATCGGCAAATAAACAAAATAACTTGAAGCACTCGTCCAGCCTAGATCTTTCAGCAAGCCATCCGTGACAGGCCCGGTATTATGCTGAGATGCATTGCTGGAAACGGAATAGACCATCATCGAGTTTATCGTTCCGGTAAAGGTCGTGTAATCCAGGTGGGAATAACTCGATCCGGGTGCCCAGGTTGCAGGCGCATACATCTTGACCCGGCTGCTGCCATTGGCAGACATGGCATTGGAGCCATGGAACCAAAGGCTGTTAGATGTCAATAAGGTGCCCAATGCTGCTGAGCCACTTGCGTAACTGGTCAACAATGTGCCATTGTTAGCGCGCATGAAAGTATCATAAATATTGGGAACACCAATCCCGTATCCCCAATAGTAAACCCCTGCATCTTTATATGCAGAACCAGAGAAGTTCAACCCATGCCCAATCTCATGCGCGGCTACGGTGACCAGGTCATACTTCCCTGCCCCGGGGTTGCCATCCAGCCCGTAATACCAGCTGAAATTTTGATTATAGGTGATGTGCATATCCTCATTGGAAGGATCCAAATCGCTGCCATGCAGGGCATTGGCAAGTGATGATGCGTAAACTGTATTGGTAAGTGGCGCACCGCTGAAGTTATAACTTAATGTACCACCACCGGAATAACCCAATGTGCTGGCTGAGCCCAAATTTGCCCAACATGCCTTAATGGTAATGGGAACTGGCGAGTATAATTTGGCTGCCCAAATGGCAGCTGCATAATTAAATGCTCCTTTGGCAGCCTCCGGAAATGTGTAGCAGGGTTCCTCCCAATAATCATCTCCCCCGTTTGCTACATAGGTGATATTAAACGTCGCCCCGGCAGCCCGTGCTAGAAGTCCAGGCTCCGCAGGGTATTGAATGCCCTGCATGGCTTCATCCGTATCAACAACCACATCTCTTCTGGGTTGCGTTAATTCACCAACACTGTCCTCACTCGGCGGTTCTTCTGTGCCGGCACTAACGACACCTTGTGCTGAAGTGAAAGCCAAAGATAATAAAATAAGAACAAAAATGATGGGGTAGACTTTCTTCTTTTTCATACAAATCCTCCTGATACAATTAGGACAAGTAGCTGACAAACTAATTATACATTTATATTACCAAGATTCAAGAGTTTTTGATAACTAATAAATGTCATTGTTTCAAAACATCATCGCCGCTCGCACCTGATATTTTTATCCTGGTTAAGTTTCTCAGACGTAAAATAGGTTTCTCATCTCAAGGTGGTTTTTCATTCACGAACTGGAACTTTAACTTATAATAAGAGTGTTCTTATCTTATTTTTTTCAGGAAACCATCATGAAACGAGTTTTGCCCATAGTAATCCTGCTTTCACTCATATTGAGCCTCTTCTCATCCAGTGGGTCACCAATATTTGTTAATGCTGAAGGTGCAGCCTCAGATCTTATAGTCAAGCTCTTCGGAATAACCCCGCCGGCATATCAGATGTAGGGAGCATCCAACCAGCCCTCAGATTTTTGATTTCCACCCCCTAGAACCCTGGCCCACACCATTGAGTAGCATCTGTTAATGGGACAAATGGTGGGGCTTTGGTTTTTCTAGGGGGATCGGGAATAACGCAACTGCTCAATAAAAGGACTGAAGCCATAACAACGCTAAGGATAAATATCCTGAGGTCTCGAGAGTTTGTTTTCATATTATCTTCCGTTGTGGGATTGAATTTCGACATCATGAGGATGCTTATTTGTGTACATTAGATAACAATTTCGCTAAATTTACACATTTTCATAACCGATCAGGAGTCTCTTTTAAGAATACTGCCATTGGGCTTTCTACAAAAATAATATCCGATGATCTATAACGCTGAGGTTAATTGAACCTAGGCAAGTAGTGTTTCCACTACCTACCTAGGATTTGTTTATCAAATGCTCTTACACTTATTTACGCATAGTAGATGAATCATTAATCCCATCTATAAGGATTGATTCGGATATCCGTGTAGTGGCTTCCAGTGAAACATCATCCAAGAAAAAACTGCTAATTTTTGAATTATCTGTTGTGACATCAAACATCAAAGTCACAGTTAAACCCGCAAAAGCAGAAAGATCAATCGCTCTCTCAACCCAAGCACCGGTATTACTCGCTGTGCATAGTCCTGTTGTCAATTGTGAAGAACCATTGACTTTTAATCTGAAATAATCATAAGTACAAACGGTTTCTACAGAACTACTCCAGTACCAATAGTGCAGGATACTTAAACCTGGCGGAATCAAAACGCTCTGCGAAAGTCGGGAAGTTTCATTGTCACCCCCTCCCAGCCAGGTCAGCCAACTGCCGCCATGGGCTGTAACTGGTGCGCTGGAAACAATCAGAGGCCAAACGTTGGCAGAATATTCAATCCAAGAACTATGTCCAGCTTCAAAATTTCCGTTGAGAATTGGATCAGTTAGAGAGGAATTTCCTCCATTCAGGATAATCGGTAGGAAATTATTATAAGTTGGCCCACTAGCCCATCCCAAATCTTGCAACAAGCCGCGCGTTATAGGACCCGTATTATGGTTGGCTGTGCTGCTGGGGATGGCATAAACCATCATGCTGTTGATCGTCCCGGCGAAGGTTGCATAATCCAGATGCGAATAGCTCGAGCCAGTAGCCCATGTTGGAGGGGCATACATCTTCACCCGGCTGCTGCCATTTGCTGCCATGGCATTGGTTCCATGAAACCATAAACTACCGGATGTAAGCAAGGTCCCTAGCGCAGCAGATGGGTTTGTATAGTTGATCAATAAAGTTCCGCTGTAATTGCGCATGAACGTGTCATAGACATTCGGATAGCCCGTACCGTACCCATAACTGCCTGTCGCACCAGACTGTATAGCAGAACCAGCAAAGTTAAGCCCATGCCCAATTTCATGGGTTGCCACCGTGACCAGATCATAAGTGCCTCCGGGCGGATTGGCATCTAATCCAGTGTACCAGGAGAAGTTTGTGTTGTAGGTAATATGTACATCTTCATTTGCAGGATCCAAATCACTTCCATACAAGGAATTTGCCAGTGAAGCTGTGTACCAGGTGTTGGTTAATGGTGCCCCGGCGAAGTCCCTGCTAAGTGTTCCCCCTCCCGAGTATCCCAGAATTGAGGGACTGGGCAGACTTGCCCAGCAAGCCTTTAT
>JALHTN010000279.1 GCA_022865865.1 Anaerolineales bacterium | reverse complement strand
TGCACGGTGCAGGAGCCGCACAAACCCTGCCCGCAGCCGAACTTGGTGCCGGTTAATCCCAGCGTATCACGCAGCACCCAGAGCAAGGGCGTAGTGGGGCTGACGTCAACCTGGTGGCTTTCTCCATTCACGATCAATGTTGTTGTGGGCATATTGAAGACCTTTCACTGAATAAGATGATGGCAGGCATAAGGAATTCCTTCTTTCGCCCCGGAAATACTGGTAATCGATTTGTAGACATAATGGATGCAGATTTGATGCCTTTCCACCCCGCTAATTTTTACCAGATAATGTTCACCAGAATAATAATTCACCATAAAACTAGCCTATTTATATACTAATCCGAACGGTTTTTGGTTTAATCCCTCGACAAAAATTTATCAAGTTTATTTGCAGGCCGAATCCATTTTCCCGAACCAGGGAAACCGAAAAATCAATGGATGAGCCCGACGGTTATTATCCTATGGGGATGTAACACTCAAATGTCAATCCGGTTACAAATTTTTTACATTGCGTCCACGGCTGTACTCCCCCATAGAAGTATGATTTTGTACCTAACTGATTCAGAAAGTTTATTAATGATGAAAAAGAGCGCACGCTTTTGGGTCTTTGTTTCCTTGATCGTCCGCCTTGCCAGAACTTGTCCTTTCAGGACCTGACCGCAGGTCCCACTCTAAGGCGGGAGATACCATTCGAGTCCTGCCGGGGCCACCAGATTCAAAAGAGCCGCTTAACATCCCGTTTTGAGCGGCTCTTGGCTTCTCTGAGGTTCGAAAACAGGGGGATATTGGATGATTTGGTGCTCAAAATTGATACAAACATCCTAAATTCCGGTGATTAGCGGTTCGAGTCCGGTTTCTAATTTATAGAATTTCCCATGATCCAAATTTAGACGCCCAATTATTGCCATAACATTACTTTACCAATACGTTCAAAACAAAAGTCCATGTTGCCTTCTCACCACCATCCCAATCCTGGCTGTATTCAAATGATAAGGAACTACTTCCTTCCTTTAGCGCCCTGAATGTCCACATTTCATTACCAGCTGCTCCTGGCGGTGGAGGCTGATCCTCCTCAAGAGGACCTTGGAAACCATGGCTGATTTGATCAATTAGATCTTGGTTGCTTATGTCAGCTTGTTCTGACCATTGAAAACCAGTTGAAGCATTAGAACATAAAGTTATTGTGAATTCATCGCTAACAACAGCTTCTATCTCAGCTGTGATGTGCCGGTATTCATCAAACTCGGCACATTGGATTTCTATTGACCCCTTCGAAGAGACTTCGGTTTTCTGGTTGGTATCCGGACCGCAGCTGCCGTTGAAGAACTCATATTCCGGACAAGACGAGCCATCGGTGAAGACACAGGTAGCTGAGCTCATACCTGGCTCCAACGTATAACCTTGCTGAACACAGTAGGTATATTCTGACCCACAACGACCCGACCTGAACTCTTCCTCTTCACACTCGTTCCCATCTGGGAAGGCACACACGACCCACTCGTAATAGTCTGGTAGAACGGGAATACCAGGTTGAAGACCCTCGAGTGTATCAAGTGTGGGTTCAACAAGCTTTTCAGATTGGGGCTCCTGTTTGTCAATTTTGCGTTCGCGGGTTGTAAACTCGTAACCTAGTCCGGTGCAGTAGACTTCAACAGGGTTGCGTATGTTGACTGGCCCTTCCGGCTCAACGACTATCTCTGGCTCAACGGTCGGCTCTGGCTGTGATTTCGCGCAGGCGGTCAGCGTGAGAAAAATCAGTGATAAGCTCACTAGCAGCACTGGTTTATTACACATTCTCGTTTTCACCTTCTGGTGGACTGCACTTGCGAATTGGTGCTTTTTCACTCAGATTAATCTTTGAGTAGATTAATGTTTGGACTGATTTAATTCTAGAAATAATGTGAGTGTGCATCATGGCATCGCCTCATAAGTCGTCAGGATTTGCAGCAGCATCTCCTTTGTTTTCATCAGGTAATCTTCATAAGTGGCATCGGTCCGAGGGGTTGCGCCGTAAGCGATGCGGGTACCATCTTCTAAATAAATCCAGAAGATTTCATTATGCAAATCCAACGTTTCCCCCGTAGTTGGCATGTTACCGATGAACTCATAACCATTGGCCTGGTAAAGATCTGCCCCAATGTAAACATTTTCGTCTTTGGCAATGGTTTCACCGGCGCCGAAAGCCGCGTTTCCGCAGTGGACATAAAAATCCTCATCATTGTTTGGCGGTGCTGATATAAATATGAAGCCGAGAGAATATTCGATTTGAACACACAACTGGTCGGTGTATTCTTTCATGAGCTGATCCAGGTATTGCTCTCCGGTCGTACCCCAAGGAATTTCATCACTGGGGAAAGTCACCGGTCCGAATAAGGATATGGTTGCATGTCGTGGATATTTGATCTGGTAATTGTAGCGGTCGCTGACGAAAATCTGCCAATCCGCAGTGGGATCGAATGTTTCTAGGTCAGGTTGTACCTCAGTACCCGCTTCAATCACCTCCAGTTTGGATACCTCGATACGGGTGCCGTTGACGTCAGGGAAACCGACCAACAACTTGCCACTTACTTTGACGACTGCCCCAGTATCTCGAAGGCTTTCAATCTGGGCCTGGAGAGATTCGTCCTGGCTGGCGTGGATGCTGTACCACATCGGGTATTCGCCGGATAATTCGAACACGTGACTCGGCACGCCGTTGAAGGAGCTGCTGGTGATGATGCCCAGCCATCCCTCGATGTCTTCCTCGGCAATATTGGCACCATACTGCAACTTATCCACAAGCAGTTGGCAGCTATTGTAGTCTTCTACTTCGCAGGAAAGCACTCCCCACAGGTGGACAAATTCGCTGGGACCATCAGCATCCCGCAGGGTCCGAATTTCAGCTTCGATCTCCGGGGTGGCGCCAGTCAGACCAAATTCTCCAGTTCCCTGAGGGGAGAGAATTACAAAGTCATCATACTGGCTGCCTTCGGGGAGGCTGGCGATATGGCCCAGCCATGCGGTTACGAGAATCGCAGTTGGGGTTTCGGGGATTTTCTCGGCAGGTTCGGGAGCAGGTTCATCTTCGCTTTGGCTTTCGGCCTCTCCGAAGGCAGTCAACTCCAATTCTGGTTCTTGATTCTCGCTGAAAAGTTCTGTATCTTGAACCGGTGCAGGGGCTTCTATCCCAACCTGGAATGTTCCGCATGCCGTGGTTGCCAGGATCATAATCATAATCCCTGCAATAATGAAGGTTTTTTGGATTTTCTTAGCCATTGGTACATCTCCGTATGTAACTAATTATAGTTGAATTAAACTTATATTACATTTCGGTTGTTTCATGCCAATTGCAAGAACGCAATCGTTTCGTGACGAGGGGTTACAGAACGGTCACAGATCATCGCTTTAATGATGGTGAAGCAAATATTGAATTCTTGTCATAATCAGTATAGATTGGGTAACAATCATCGCTCATGGGAACGATGCTTTCATGAAAGATACTAATGAAAGCGGATATCATATTCCTGAACGGAACTTCTATTTCTGGTAGAAGCTCAATCGCCAAGGCTCTTCAAGAAATTATAGAGACTCCTTGTATCCATTGGTGCATTGACGATTACTTAAGCGTTTACCAGCAGGAACTGTAGGAGAAGAATGAAATTGTTACGCAGGAATGGGCGAAAATCATTCAGGGCTTCCATGCGGCAGGACCAGCGATAGTGCGTGCTAGGAACCTGGTTACCATGGACGATGTGCTGGAATCTGAGTCTCCTTGGTTAGAGAGCCTGATGAATTTGTTTGAGGGTTTATACGTACTCTCGTAGGTGTCCATTGTCCATTAGCAGAGTTGGAAAGACGTGAAAAAGAGAGAAAAGAGCGTAAGGATAGAATGGCCAAGTAGCAATTCGGTCAGGTGAATACTAAGGCGATCTACGATGTGGAAGTGGACACATCTGACCTAAGTCCCCAGGAATGCGTGGCAATCATCATCGAGTACACAAGAGCAGTGCAGCTCTCCTTGGCATTTGCTCAGATCAGGGAAAAACATCTCAGAGATTTCCAATGATGAGTGATGTGTAGTATTACTTTATCACTGTGGTTAAAACGAAGGTCCAGGCTGCCTTCTCGCCACCTTCCCGATCCCGGCTGTACTCAAAAAATAGGATACTTGTTCTTTCCTTGCGTGTTTAGAACATCCGCATCTGGATACCAGGCGTTCCAAGTGGAGGAGGTTGGTGGTGATGAGTGGGGTAGACATGAGAATTCCAGGGATGGACCATTACACACATATCGACAAATATACCTTACTCGATATTTTGATGTCGCGTTGTGTTTACAAAGGGTAACGCCAGAGTTACTTGACGAAATTGGCGGTGAATTTATCATTCAAATA
>JALHTN010000278.1 GCA_022865865.1 Anaerolineales bacterium | reverse complement strand
CAACTTTTTGGCCGCTAGGTTGAGATGCAGTCAGGGATTCTATAAATTCTCAGCGAGTATTATCTGTGCATCTTGTTCCTGGTTCCGAGCCATCCCCAGATTACTGGCATATAGCACTCGTAATCTTGTGGATATATCATTATAGCATGCTTGCAAAAGATCTTGAATTAAAACCAAGTGGGCGCTGCAGACTATCTTGCAAAGGGTGCCTTATCTCTGAATTTTGGAAATCTAATCCCCGATCAGATCCGTGATGTCGCTACCTTCAATCTGCCTGAATTAATTTATGCCTTGGATGTTAATCAACTTTTGGTAGGATCACCTTTGGTAAGGTTTAATTTCACCGCTTGGTGAATGAAATCCACAAAGACCTGTTGATTAATATCTTCCAGGCTGGTGAGTTTAAAATGGCGCATTTTTTCTCCGCTGCCCTGCAGAAATTCCTGGGGATCATGGATGTCGGCACCGCGCCAGAAACCGAAATTCACAGAATTCTTGAAGGCTTTGATATATGCAAAAGGACCAGCGACCTCATAAACGGGCTGAGCCCACTTCATGGCTTCGCTGGCATCTGGAGCTGCGCTTAGGATGATCCGGCGGACTTCTGAAACGATCTCTGCTTGCCAATCTTCAAGCTGAGCGATGTAGGTATCAACAGTTTTATCGACCATCTAAGCCTCTTTTCTGATCTGTGTTTTGCTTTCAATCAACATGCTGGCCAACGCTTTGCAGACGGACTTGCTGGATAATATACCAGGGTTGGTTTTAAGTCTTCTTCCCAATTGCCATGATATGCGCACTCACCCCCCAGAGCGTTGGCTCGGCCTCCACCAGGCGGGTAATGCGCATGATCTTTTCTTTAATCGCCGGTTTTTGCCACTGCTCTTCGAAGTCTTTCAATATTCTGGCAGGTCCTTCAACAGCCAGCAAGGTCTCAAATCGAAAGCCGGCTTCCCTTATTTCGTCGGTTAATTCCTGTGGGTAATGAAAGAAGGCAGTGGTGAAAAATCTGGGATCACCACCCGGGTTGCGATGCTGCCCGAAGCGCATGTCCTGCTCGTAAATTGGAGCAAATTGTGGGTCAGCGATCAAGTCCTCCTGCAGGGCAGCAATCATGGATGCAAAACGATTGATTGCGGCTGCAATTACTACTCCCCCAGGACGCAGAACGCGGCGAGCTTCTCGCAGAGCAAGAATCCGGTCACAGCGTTCCGTGAGGTGGTAAAGCGGACCAAGCAGCAGCACACCATCAGCTGAGCTCTCGGGATGGTCAATCTGCCTGGCGTCTCCCACATTGATGCTGGCCAGGGGTGGTCCACCTCTCTTTTTAGCAGCTTCTTCGGCTTGGGAGATATGACGCGGGACGCCATCCACCAGGTGGACCTGGTAGCCCCTATCTGCTAACCAAAATGCATACACTCCCGCTCCACCGCCAATATCAAGGATTACTGCAGGAGGAGGTGGCAGAAACCTGTGCAATAATTCTTGTGTGCGCAGCCTTTCGATCTGGCTCTCCGGTTGCTCCAGGCGCTGGGCTTCATCAACTGATTCGTAGTGTTCAATGATTTCACTGGCCAGGTTGGGTTGGTCTTTTTTGGGGGACATCCAGCCTCCTTGGCAATCAATACTCTTGATCGTTGGAATTCTTGACTGAAATAATGCGTTTACGCTAGATTTTAAGTCAGAAAATTGAAACCAGGGGTTATGAGGTGTGTGCCTGCGCCTCTGATTTTTTCCGGAATTCTGCCATGCTAATTTGGGTTTGAGTAAGACGGGACTGCTCAGCTGCAAAAGCCATGAAATGGCTTTCAAGAGATTCCCGAGCGGTAGCTGCTGATTTATTCCCATTTTGAAGGTTGCCGATGAAGTCACGCAGGATGCCAAAATCGCCACCTCCATGTCCCACCTGTTCGATATTGTTTGGGTATTCAAAGATTTCAACTTCCATTGAGCGATGATCGTGAATTTCGATAAATGAGCGCTGGAAGCTGAACTTTGCCAGCAGAGATGCCTGGGAGCCGTCGATGCGTAGAGTGCGTCCTTCTTCATGGGAATGACCGTGCATGGTGAGTGAAGCGCTGATCCCGCTGGCGAATTCCATGGTCACAACCTGCTGATCGACGACATCGTTGTCGCAATGGTAAACGCAGCGCCCGTAAGGTCCTTTTCGCAATGCCTCCCATAGTGCTTCTTCATTTCCCGGGTCATCAGAAACCACCGAGCGCGGCCAGCCCTCATATTCGGTTAGCTCCCGCAGTTGGGGAATTATCTTGGATACAAACTGGGTTGTTTTAGGATGTCTAAGGCCTTGAGTTCCAACAAATCGGTACAAAGGGTGTTTTGCCTGGCTGAGGGCGTACTTAAATGGTGCCAGATCAATGTATATCGCCGGTGCGAAAAACGGGCAGCTGTGTTCTACAGGGCAACCGTCCGTGCAGCGCTGAGGGGCACCCGGTGGAGCTTTCTCCTCTCTGAAATGTCTCAGAGAGCCAAACGAACTTAAGGAGAGCGGTGCTTCCCCGGTGAACCAGACCAGCAGATCCAGGTCATGGCAGCATTTGGCCAGGATCATGGGTGAAGATAGCGCTTGTCGACGCCAATTTCCACGCACGAAGCTGTGCGCCATATGCCAGGAAGAGACATTCTCACGGTGGGAAATGGTGATGACCTGGCCTAATCTGTTTTCATCCAGCAGGAATTTAACCTTGTTGAAGAAGTCGGTGAATCGCAGCACGTGGCAGATCTGCAGGTAGCGTTCATGCTCTTCCGCGGCCAGCACGATGCTAATCGTATCTTCCAGGGTGTGAGCAATGGGTTTCTCAAGCAGTAAGTCATATCCAGCCTGGAGAGCAGCGATGCTCGACTCGGCGTGCATCTGATCTTGAGTGCAGTTAATCACCACATCTGCTAGCTGGTCGCCTTCCAGCGCTTCTTGCCAGGATTCGAAGCAGAGATCGGCAGAAATTGTGTGCTCTCTGGCGAACCGCTTCCTTCTCTCTGGTCTTGGCTCAGCCACAGCTACGAATTTAATCTGATCTGGATTGGCCAAGGCATAAGGACCGTACGCTTCTGCACCCCGAGCGCCGGCACCAAGCAGCAATGCGGTCAGTGGGTCTGGCATTTGAGATTCCAATAACGCTATCTGGTCAAATTGTGAAATAAGCATGAGTTTAATCAGCTCCAAAGCCAATAAAATCGCGTATCTATCTGGTGGCGCATCTTTGTTGCTATCAAAGGACACTTAATTATCGATTCGAGATCATTATAAATTCTATCAAATTGGCTGAAGATTTGGTCCAATTGAAGACCAAAATAACCCCATCCTCAAAAAAACCGCTTTGGGCTCATCCCCGTTCTCTCAGCCGTGGATGTTATTGAACAGGTTCTAGAATGAAGAGCGGGATTTCCCTGCCACCACTGCGTTCCAGGTACGATTGATAACCCGGGAAGTAGTGTACCGCCAGATCCCAGTAGTTTTCCCATTCCTCTTGGTCTGCGGTTCGGGCAGTATATTCTCGGGCATACCCATTCTGCTGCAATTGTGCCTTTGGGTTGGCGCGCAGGTTGTAGTACCAGGCTGGGTATGTGCTGCGCCCAAAATGGGTTGGCACTAATATGATCTTCTCACCATCTGGAATGCCGGCTAAGGGGATAGTCCTCGGTTTTCCACTCTGCGCACCGATTGTAGTAATCACAATGACAGGCAAACCAGTCAACATGTTGGTCAGGTTTTTTTTGCCTTGTGACCATCTCAACACAGCCGTATCCATGTGGTGTAGATATTTTGAAAGGAATCCGGTGGAGATCACTTCAATCATGGCGATCTTCTGGATAAATCTTTGCCATCGGGGTATCTGAGGGTAGTTCATATTGGGATGATTCTAACTGGACTTAGAGTTTTCTGCAACAAGCGGGATCAATTCTATCTGGTCAAATGTGGATTTAATGCCATTTCTGAAAAGGTTGACCAACCTTGTGTGGAAATTGACACTAGGTGTTTGATCCCGAGCACCTACTGCTCAACAAACTCGCGGATAAAAAATTCCCGGGTATCAAATGGGGACTGGCGGAAATCAAAATCAACCTGGAAATAGGTCGTGAAGTGCGCAGAGTAAACAGCTATCCCACTGTGATATTGGATCACATGCTATCTTGATCATCCCGCTTCGCCTGCCAGGGCCAGCGGCCTTCAATCTCGACTACCAATGCCCAGCTCAAGAAAGTACGGATCAGCACCAGCAGGCCTAGGACCACCACGCTCTGCAGGGTGGCTTCTAAAGCAATCGTGCGGATGAT
>JALHTN010000277.1 GCA_022865865.1 Anaerolineales bacterium | reverse complement strand
TCATTGTATGGATGAGAATCTCAAGACTTTCCCCCAGGATCAACTTAACCAAATCACATAATATGCTAGGCAGCAACTGAATGTCCGATCTTCCAGTGAAAAATAATTTAATTGGAATCGTGGGGCCTTGTTCAGCTGGGAAATCAACTTTGATTAAGAAGCTTCAGAAGCATGGTTATATTTGCAGGCACATTGCCCAGGAACATTCATATGTACCCCAAATGTGGTTAAAAATTGTCAATCCTCGAGTACTAATTTATCTGGATGTATCCCACGAAGTCTCTTTAGAGCGCCGAAAATTAAATCTCACTTCTAAAGAATTCGATGAGCAAAAGCAACGCTTAACTCATGCTCATCAGAAAGCAGATATTTATATACATACCGATCCTTTATCACCGGGGGAGGTATACGATCTTGTAATGGAATCGTTTAAGAATATAGATATCCAACCTTAAAGAAAGTTTTTGATTTCAATCTTGTGATTGATTTTACAAACTCAAAAATTGGGAGTATAATGCTTTGGCTCGCCAGCCACAGGCTGGCATTTATTGATTTTTAGGAGTTTGGATATTTATGAGGACCTATCGCTGGTTAGTCATCATCCTGGTTGTGGTCGCAGCGGCGATTTGGATTGACCTTCCAAACAATCCTGGCATTCACATTGCTGGGATAAACCGCGAAATAGAAACAAGGCTTGGTTTAGATCTGGTTGGAGGGGTTCAGGCTCTCTTGGAAGCAGACTTACCTGAGGGAACCGCTGTAGATTCTGAAAAAATGCAAACAGCCACCCGTATTGTTGAAAACCGTGTCAATGGTCTTGGTGTGACAGAGGCATTGGTCCAGCAAGCAGGTGATCAACGTATCGTCGTCGAGCTTCCTGGTATTGAAGATCCAACTATTGCTATTTCAACTATCCAGGAAACGGGTCTGCTCGAGTTCGTATCGATGGGATTATCACCACAACCCGCTGGCGCGATTATTGTTACCGACGTAGCAACTTCGGAAGCCCCTCTTGAAGGCCAGCAGATATGGGAAACAATTATGACTGGAGATACCATTGAGAATGTTCAGGTCTCCCGCGATCCTTCTGGCCAATATGTGATTCAATTTCGGCTTAACTCGGAAGGAGCACAGATTTTCGCTGATTACACAACACAACATGTTGGTGAATATCTGGGTATCGTCCTGGATAAGACTGTGATCTCTGCTCCTGTGGTCAATGAACCGATCAAAGAAGGAGAAGGAGTGATCAGTGGAGCATTCACCCTTGAAAGTGCAAATAATTTGGCTATCCAGCTCCGCTATGGTTCCCTTCCAATCCCATTAAAAGTTGTAGAAACCCGCACCATTGGTCCCTCACTCGGCCAAGATTCTCTAGATAAGAGTCTCACTGCCCTGCTGATTGGTTTCATCGTCGTAATTTTGTTCATGGCGATCTATTACCGTTTGCCAGGTGTTTTGGCTGATATTTCCATCATTATTTATGCCTTAGTCACATTTTCAATTTTCCGTTACCTGCCTGTAACATTGACGCTGCCTGGAATTGCTGGGTTCATGTTGAGCACCGGCAGTGCCTTGGATGCCAATATCCTCATTTTTGAACGTTTAAAAGAGGAGTTGCGTGCTGGGAGGAAATTAAATCAAGCGGTTGATATCGCTTGGAAACGGGCATGGCCTTCAATACGTGATTCGAACATAGCTACCTTAATCACCTGCGGCATCCTGTTTTGGTTTGGGAGTGCCTTCGGTGCGACCATTGTCAAGGGGTTCTCATTAACCCTCGCTATCGGCGTTATGATCAGTTTGTTTACTGCGCTTATAGTCACTCGGACATTTATGAATCTGGTGCTCGCATATGTCCGCGATAAGAATTATTCCAGATGGTTTGGAATCTAAAACAGGAATCATTTTATGTTCAATATTCTCGGAAGAAGGTATCTTTTTTTTGGTTTTTCATTACTGCTTATCTTGCCAGGTATATTACTGGCGATCATCTATGGTTTGAATTTATCGGTCGATTTCACAGGCGGAACATTAGTCGAGATAAGATTCGAATCCGGCAATGCTCCCCCCCTTGAGGATATTGTTGAGGTATACAATCAATATGAGATCAGTGATGTCCAGGTTCAAACAACTGGGGATAATACCATCATCGCCAGATCTTCCTTTCTGGAAGATTCCACCCGGGCTGAGATTTTAGCAGCTGTCGAAGAACAAGCAGGTGAACGGGTTACCATAATCCGCATCGACAGCGTGGGAGCAACCATTGGACAGGAAGTTACCCTGCGAGCAGCTCTGGCTGTCGCTGTTGCAGCTATCATCGTTGTAATTTATATTACCTTCGCTTTCCGCGGTATGCCGAATGCATTTCGTAACGGTATTTGTGCGATTATCGCCGAATTACATGATGTGTTAATCATTTTTAGCCTGGTGATGATCGGTGGTATCTTGTGGGGTTGGCAGATCGATGCTCTGTTCCTTACGGCATTATTGACG
>JALHTN010000276.1 GCA_022865865.1 Anaerolineales bacterium | reverse complement strand
GCCTTATCCCTGATCCTGATCAGCGGAATTGTTATGGCTCAGGCTGATATCCAAGAGGGAGCAGCCGGTGAGATTGATGTATTGGCTGCCCCGCCTATTGGTGGATTTATTGAAATCCGGGCGAATCCACTTGAAAATCACAATCCAAAAGCGGCATACAACAGCAAACACGATGAATACCTGGTAGTTTGGGAAGAGGTAATCCACGGAGGTGAGGTGGCAATTTATGGAAGACGGGTGGGAATAAATGGATCTCCCATAGGTGCTGCTTTTCCAATCCAACACTTTACCAACAGGCAGCTGTACTATCCTGATGTCGCCTACAGCGCAAAGCAGGACAAGTACCTGGTATCTTTTCATGAAAAGGCCAGTGCTACCAACTACGATATCGCGGTTGTACCGGTCAGCTGGAACGGTGTGCCAGGATCGGGATACTTTATCGATTATGATGCCGACTGGGATTGGTACGCCGCAGTGGCGTATAACATCCAAAGTGACGAATTCCTGGTTGTGTGGGAGAAGTGCATCTCCTGCCAGGGGGGGACTCAGCGAGATATTCAAGCGCAGCGCATTCGGGCGAGTGATGGGGTGCTGCTCAGCTGGCGCAATCTAGCGTCATCGAGCAACACGATCAGGCGTTTTCCAGACGTAGCCTACAATTCCATACGTAATGAATATCTGATCGCTTATACTCGCCATTCCAATATTTCCACCGATGGTGATATCATCGGGATAAAGATTAATTTCAATATGTCTGGGCCAATCAGCGAGATCCAGATCACCCCCTCAGGTTATCCCCCACAGGACGGTGTTGCTCTGGCAGCTGGACCTGATGAATACCTGGCAGTTTGGTACGAAGACTATGGCACCAAGAACAGCATTTGGGGCCGGCGGATCAACGGCGATGGATCATTGCAGTCATTTTTCAGCCTGGCAAATGACGCAGGTAAGCATCGGGTTGAGCCTGCAGTCGCCTTTGGAGATGGGGGAAAGTATCTGGTCACCTGGCGCTACATCGCTGGAACTTGGGATATCTACGGACGGAACGTCAAGGCAGGGCAAAACTCGCCCGAGGGACCAGAATTCCCAATAGATATGACTTCAGGAGCACAGAAAGTGCCAGCAGCAGAATGTGCCCCAGCGGGTCCTTGTTTGGTTGCTTATGAGGATAATTTTGGTGGAGCACCCTACAATATTCGTGGGCGGTTGGTTGGCTATCGTCGAATTCTGCTCCCCTTAACCCTCCGCAACCGATAATGTAATTAGATTTTTGAGTAAGACTAAGCCCCCGCAAATTTTTGCGGGGGCTTAGGAGATTAGGGTTTGGGGGATATTAAATTGTGTTTGGTGTTCAGCCTTGACCAAGCAAGTCCAGCATGTTTTTGCGGTAATCATCGAAAGCAGAGCGACCCTGTTCAGTCAGTGAAAGCATTGTGTGGGGTCGTTTGTCCTTGATCTCCTTTTCGACTTGAATGTAACCCGCTTCTTCCAACTTGCTCATGTGGGAGGAGAGATTGCCGTAGGTCAGCCCGGTTCGGCTGAGCAGGAAGACGAAATCAGCGCTCTTGACAACTGACAGGTAAGCCAGGATTTTAAGCCGGGCAGGTTCGTGAACTATCCGATCGAGCTGCAGATCTGCGGTTGCCGGGTTTTCGCTGTTTACCATGCTCATGCCTCCATTTGTGGGCGTGGGTATTTCCGTACAAAGCGCACCAGGACCACGATCCCTGAGAGCATGATCAACCCGCCACCAATGATGACTGACAGGGCAAAGGCATCAAAAGAGGTGATATTCTTTGCCAGGATCTCACCGCCAGCGAAAGAGACGAACAAGATTACAGCGTAAATGTACAGGCGGGCTGCATTGAGCAGGTAGGCCAGAAAAGCCACTCCAGCCGCGAGCACTAACCCCAGGATGCCCAGGGAGTAATCACTGATCAATGAGCTGCCTGCAGCCCTGCTGAGCAAAATTCCCACCAGGACGATCAGGCCGAGCACGATCAGGAAAATAGCCAGGTTCGTTAATCTGCGTTCCATCTTCGGGCTGGGCTGGATCACGCCGATGCGGGGGATAGTGATTGTGCGCTTCCCAATGTACCAGATGCCCATACCCAAAAGACCCAATAAACTGACCAAGCCTGTTGGTTCCTGAGTCAGCAACAGCCCCCAGGCAGTGATCACAATTCCGATGGCGATATCGATCAATCCATCCTCGCTGTATGACAGGTATACCTGTCGTTCAATTTCCTTCATATCAAGTTCGTAAGACATTCTGACCTCCATATATTCCTGACAATATATTTGTATTGACAATAACTTTGTATTGCAAACATAATTGCCATGATTATACATATTTTGTGATTACCTGTAAAGCTCTTTTGATGAATTGGGTGATCTTTACAACTCAATTACTGGTCTGCGAACTCAAGAGTCCCACCCATAGGATGAATTCTTGCTGAGGACTTGCGGAATATGGTTACAGCGGATCGGATAATTCGCTTTCTTTTTGATCCAAGGCAACCAGTAAATCTCGCAAAGCCAGCGAGATTTCGACCAGTTTGGTTGGCTCAACAAGCGAGGGAGCATCCTTTGCAGTATGGGTGATATAGGTTGATAAGTGCATGAACTTCTCTGAAGTGATCGCCAGGGCTGGTCTCTCGTTCATAATGAAGAGGGAATGATCTGATTGGTACCATTGTTCCCCTTCCATAAACCCTTTTTGCTCCGGGAACGATGTACAGATTTTGCTGGACATATCGTTTGGACAATCGTAAAGTGAGAAAGCAGATTTCCCATCCATGTAACCCGGGGCATCTATGTTGATACCTAAGAACACATCTTCCATCTGGTTGGGGTTGTGCTGCAAATAGAGCATTTCACCAGATGCTGCATAGTAATCTTCGCCGTTTAGGGCGACGATTTCGATTGTTTTAGTGAAGGAGATTTCCTGGAGCAGCTCTGCCAGGAGAAGCAAGACAATAACACCAGTGGCATTATCCAGAGCACCCGGAGTATCGATTTTGGCATCGATGTGGGCAAATACGACGATCCTTGAAGCTGGATCATGACCTTTGCGGGCGACCACGTTGCAGCCTGTTGCGGGAACACGGGCAGCCTCAAAGTTTAAGGATACCTGTTTTCCCTCTTGCCGGGCGATGATGTGTCCTTCTTCCTCGGTCGTGTAGACTGAAGGGATGTCAAAATCGCCATCTTCGAAGAGGGGGAAAGGATAAATTCCACCTGCCAGCTCCGGGTCGCGCGATGTAGCCGAAATGATCGCTTGAGGGGCTTTATCCTCGACCAGGGCTATGATCTGCTGGTGGCGTTCTGGATTATAGAAGGTGAAATTTTTCGGCATCAGCTGTTCTTTTGCGATTTCACCGCGCAGCAGGAGGATGCTCTTCGAAACATCCTTGTTTTCCAGTTCCCCTATTGTGGATGCCACAGCGAGCGGTGCCTCTAACTCGCATCCCAGGGTATAGGGACTGACAAATGCCGGATACGGTTTACCATCTATCTTGAGCTGCACATCACCATGACTCCAATCGATACAATCGAACTCTGGAGATTCGGTTCGAAAACCAAAAGCGGAACTCCTTTCAGCAAAGAAATCGGTTGCCAGGCGGTTTCCTTTAGAGCCAACACAGCGATTAATGATTTCAACGCACAGCTTTTGCAGATAACTTTCTGCAGTATTGACCAGAGGTGATTGAGTCATCAATACTCCTTAATTCAATCCTGATGATGCAGAGGGAAAATTAGTGTAACTAGATATTCAGAAAATCAACTTCCGAGAGGAGGCAGCCATCCGAAATTATTCCCCAAGAACAGAAATAATAAGATGATGATGTTGACCAACACACCAAAGCGTGAGTCTGGCCAACCCAAAATACACATCAGCAGTGAAAAGATGCTGATCGATAGGGTTAGCGGTAGCCACCAGGGCTGCGAGGTGAGCACGCCTGCGCCTGCCACTGCGAAGGCCAATCCAGTGAGCAGCCACAGGATGCCTACGACACGGATACCCCGATCGCCGATATCCAGGGCACCAGCAAGCAGGGTAGTTTTATAGGGCATTTCTTCAAAGGATGCAATTTGCCAGTATGTGACAAAGCCGACCAGATGAGCCACACCGTGGGCGATCAATAATAAACCCAGAAGAATATTCATTCTCGTCTCCTCCAAGCGATCATTTATGGTCTGGAAACTCAATCACACTCGAACCGTTCTTATTCAGCATAGCAAACGAGAGAATCCTACCACACCAGAAGCTGCTTAGAGTTTTCACAGCAATTCCTCAATTGCGGTCGATCTTGGCGAATGTTGCTGTGAAATCAAAACTGTTAATCAGGTAAAATATATTTACCTAAAAAATGATTCGAGGAGAATGTAAATATGAAGCGACCTGATGGAGTGACCGCGATCGCGGTTTGGTTTTTTGTGGACGCATTGCTGTTATTATTTGTGGCTTGCATACTGGTAGCCATACCGATCAGCGGGGTATTTGCTGATATCGGTGATCCCATTGGGGAATTCTGGGCGGTTTTCAGCTTGACTTGCGGAGTGATCTTCATACTGATATCCGGCATCCTCATGGTATTCGCTGGATGGGGATTGCTGCGCTTGAAACAATGGGCGCGCTGGTTGGGCATTGTGCTGGGTATCTTCAGCCTGTTTGCTTTCCCGATAGGGACTGTGATTGGGGCGTTGATCATCTGGTACCTGTTGAAGGACGATGTGCGGGAAGCATTCGATATGGCTGAAGGCGATCTGCTCCCAGAAGATGCGGCTCCCAGTGAGACTGATCAACCTGCCTGAAAATACCTCAACCTGAGCCTTTCCGCGACCAGCAAACCAACCAGGCTCTTTCATTGCTACCTGAAAAATTCCGCTGGTTAACCAGCCGCATCTTGAGCGATATTGTTTTTAACTACCCTATCTCTGGTTAGATAGGGTAGAAATTTATACCCTTGTTCAAAACGAATCACATAGCACTCGACCTGCGTTCAGGAGCTGCTGTCTATTTCTTTTGAAATACGAGCGAGAGAGGTGAGAGCATTATCATCCGTCTGCCCAATAACATTGGGCTTACCTGCGCTCAATGGGAAGCCTGGAATTTGATGAATGAACTTTTTTGGGTGGGACGTATTGGAAACCAAAGGGATCTTGAGGGGCTAATATTAACAGTTGTGATTAGGATTACCTGCTGCTCCCTGATTTAGCCTGAACGGCGATGCCTTGAAATCGGCCAATATAACGCTTATGCCATTTGCCTGACGCGCACTTCGATCCCTTTTTCGTCACGCAGCAATTCAAGCAGCTTGGATGTATCTGTATTTCCAAAATGATAGGGGTAGAGCAGGCGGGGTTGGAAAGCTTTGGCCGCATCAGCTACCATCTCGGGGGTCATGGTATAGGG
>JALHTN010000275.1 GCA_022865865.1 Anaerolineales bacterium | reverse complement strand
GTTTAATGATTCAATTGAAGCTTTTGGAAATAATCTTCTCTCCCTTCTAATCTTTTGTCAATTACTCAAGTAAATACAATATAATCAAATATGGGTGATCAAACATCCTTCTATGTAATTTTTGTAAGATTGAAATGCATCTCTTTATTTTGATACCATAATGCTGGGAAATATTTTTGAAACCATCATGCGAGCAATTTATATGCGAAGAAATTATGGAATTCTACTAGTCTTCACCGCTATATTGGTTCTCACAATTGGCTGCAGCTCACCTAATTTCGCCGATTCAGATCAAGCAGCTCTTGATTCCCTGCGCGATGCAGGCTCGGATTTAGCGAAAACTCATCCATTCGATTTTTACTTCTATCACAATAATAAGGCAGGCGCCCAATTTATCTGTGCCGAATTAGAAAAGGACGGGTTTCATGCAGCTGTTCAGGAAGGGGCAATTGAGGGTGAATGGCTTTGTTTAGCTTCTATGAGCTTTATACCTTCAATTGAGAAACTTACCGATGTACAAAGCGTTTTCGATGAGTTAATAAGCACATATGGTGGAGAATACGATGGTTGGGAGACAGTTGTTATACCAAAGTAGGTTTTTCTGAAGATCAAATCACGAAACTCCTAATCAAATTATGACTGGTACTTTTTCTCCATATGCTTGATATTTATTCTCGACTAAGATGATGGGGTCTGAAAATATACTTGATCACGAAAACTCTCATATTGCACAACGAAGATGAGGTAATGGGGAGAGGTATTTCATGGATTCAATCTTCCTCGGGATAAATACTCTTATCAGCAGTTGGATCGCAGCTATCCTTCTCGCAGCTTTGGTAGTATTTTTTCTTATTCGAACTGAATATTTTAGATCCCTCGTAAATTGGTTAGAGAGGGCTTCACCGAACGAATTTATCCTGCACAATTCTCGATTGCTGCTGACAGGATCAATCCTGATTTCAATTGGATTGTTCTTGGCTATATTAATGAGTCTTGAACCTGATCAAGATGGCATTTTATTATCAACGGGAAGAAACATCATATCCGATGCAATGTGGGAACGATATTACCCTTATATGGATGATCTTTTCATCGCATTGGGAATCCTATTTCTGCTCGTATTCATTCCATCCATAAATTTCATTTTCTCTCGAATTTGCAGGATTATTAATAACCTTCGCGATACTCGATTCCGCGTGGTTAGATTTCAGAATTTAGAGATTTTTACGCCAAACCAGATGGTGGGAGTACTGGTTGTAATTGCTAAATATGTTCGTTTGGGGGTAATTCTGGTTGTGTTCATTTTATTCATTACCCTGGTATTCAGCCTTTATCCCCAAACAGATGGACTGGCTCAAACATTATTGCTCAAGATAAATGAGGGATTAAGCGCTGTTTGGAAACAGGTGCTATCATTTTTTCCGAATATGATCGCACTGATCACCATAATATTGATTACCCGTTTTGCATTAAAGCTGCTCCGATTTTTTTATGATGGACTTCAGAAGGGTAAAATAAGATTTTCTAGCATCCATCCCGAAGTGGTTGAACCAACATACCAAATACTTAGATTCTTGGTGATTGCCTTTGCCCTGGTTGCTGCTTTTCCTTACATTCCAGGTTCATCATCTCCGATGTTCAGGGGTCTCTCAATTTTTGTAGGTTTTTTAATCTCGCTTGGATCAACTTCATTGATAACCAATATCATCTCTGGAATCGTATTAACCTATTCCAGGGGATTGAAAATCGGGGACAGAGTAAAGATCGGAGATACAGTGGGTGATGTGATTGATCGGACACTGTTAGTTACAAGAGTGATAACAATAAAAAATGAAATCATAACAATTCCTAATGTTGTGGTGATGCAGAATGAAATCGTTAATTTCAGTGCCGAAGCTCATAGGGAGGGTCTCATACTCCATACTTCAATCACGATAGGGTACGATGAACCATGGAGACATGTTCAAAAGTTATTAATCAAAGCTGCTCACGAAACAACAGATATTCTGCAAACCCCCAAACCTTTTGTTTTAAAAACAAGTCTAGATAATCACTATGTATCCTACGAAATTAATGCGTTTACCAACAACCCTGTCCGGATGGCGGACATATACTCCGAACTCCATCAAAATATTCTAGATAAATTCAATCAGGCAAGTGTTGAAATTATGTCCCCCACGTATTTTGCCTTCCGGGACGGTCATGGGTCTACAATTCCTCAAATCGATACTCCAGAAAATGGGAATGGAAATAGTTCTCCGAAAAGTAAGCCAAGCTCCTCCTTCAAACCCTATCGTGAAAAAACCCAACCCTTGGGTTCCAGATAATCAAATCCTTCGGAAATTAACCCAAATATTGGCTGCCTCTTCTCAACCCCCGCAATTGATAAATCACAGATTGCTTTCAAGGATGATGGGTAGTGCAGAGAAGAATTAAGATCTGAAAGTCAACTCTATCTCAAATCTGATATATAATATTCAAAATAGAAAGAATACCTCCAAATGACAAAGAAGGAGGACGAATGTCTTTTGAATCATTGATCATCTGGGTTATTGTTGGTGCATTAGCTGGAATTATTCTCGATACTTTGATGGGTGGCATGCGCATTGGATTAGGGGGTGCAATGTTGATTGGTATCGTCGGAGCGATAGTGAGCGGATGGGCCTTCGATGCATTTGGGATTCAACTTCTGAGCGGCCTCTTTGGCACGATCGTTGAGGCTTTGATTGGCGCAGTTGCATTGCTCCTAATATTCGGAGTATTTCGCAGGTATTGACCCTGTCTCAAGGAATTAATCGCTGGAAAGATGATTCCCCCCGCAGGCAGCTGCTCAGAGATTGGGTAGCTCCTCCAACTTATTCTTTTCAATCCACAACTTAATATTCTTTTCAGCACTGGAAACTATATTTTCAGTGTGATCCATCATGGATCGAGGTTGTTCAATGCGAGCAACCTGGTGATTTCGCTGAAGAAGTACATCCATAATTTTCATCACAGCATATTCATCCATACCTTCAATATTGGGCAAGGATTGGATTTTTTCCAGCCAGAAGGGAACAACACCCCAATTAAAAGGACAGCCCGGGGGAATGTCATATCTCCCTTTAGGGTGGGTGAACACCAAACCACCTTTGATTTGGGTGATATCTGGTGAACGGCTTACCAAATCTGCTGCATGGCGTTTAATAGTCTCCAAAACATCATCAGCAGCTCGCTGCCATTGATTTTCGAAGGCTTGGTTCGGTTCTCGAATCTCGAACCTTTGACTTGGATTTATCCTTCGAGTTGATTGGATCTGTGACCATACTCCATCCTGCCATCGAATCAGCCCTTTCAAGTATTTGACTTCGAACACCCAGATCCCCTTTGGACCAACAAGGATAATGTCCACATCCTCGCTTTGACGCTGTTGTAATCCATACAATATATATGAATTATCTGCCAGAGACAGTAGACGGGTAATAAAATGGAATTCTCCAGTTGCACCTGGGTGGGGTTTTTTTCTAGGTAGGGAACCCAGCAAGCCTTCCTTCCAGAGAGGCATGAGGGGATAGAATAAATCAGTCTTGAGCGGATTTTGTGGCAGCTGTGGTTTTTTCTGATCTCTCTGCCAAATCCATAAAACGATGATGATTGCCCAACCGGTCAAACCGCTGAGGATCAACAGAGGGGAGAAACAGAAGAGTGGACCTCGAAAATCACCAATCTCGTTGATCAGGATCAATCCTGGAAGAACCAGGATGCCCAGGATGAGCAGAATAGTAGACATCCAAATGCCCACCCGTAATCTGCGGGAGAACACAGTGCGCTGATTATTGAAATTTTCAAGTTCATGATCATATCTAGCACGCTGCTGCGCATAGATAGTTAACAGCGGCTTTCTCCATTTACTCTGCAATTCATTTTCAGCTGATTGAATTCTGACATATGATTGGATTATTTCTGAAATCTGGTTATTAATGATTTGCATGGTCATTTTGAGAAGAGGAGTCCATATCGATGATGGAGATTAGCAGTCAATTTTCAGTACTTGAAAAAGTGTCAATCAATCCACATTGGGCCTGAGTTTACTTCCCCTCATCATTTGGTATTTGAAAAACAATAATTGACCGAAGATCATCTATTGGTTTTAGATCTCCATCACGGTCTTCGTAATACCAATGCTGCCAACCATTACTTGGTTTACCGTCAGCGATATGTTTTGCAGTTTGATGGATTGAGCCAATAAACTCATTAATAATTAGCATACTATCGGCTCTAATGGTAGCCTCCCAATTCCTGTCAGCATTGAAATAAAGGGATTGACCAGGGCTTAACAACCCGGTTTCAATCAGATTTCCGAATGGGACTCGCTTTTGGTTACGTTTTTTATCACTGACATCATAGAGAGCAGGATCTACTTTTTTGATCTCTACAGCATCGAGCCGTTCTTGAGCTAATCTTACATAGGTCGAATTCTGTTCGATTCCGATCCAATGTCGATCTAATTTCTTGGCTACAGCACCTGTCGTTCCAGTACCAAAAAACGGATCCAGAATAATATCTCCTGGATTTGATGAGGAAATGATGATCCGGTAAAGCAGAGCTTCAGGTTTTTGTGTAGAATGCGCTTTTTTGCCATTAATTTTTAGCCTCTCTGCTCCGGTACATAAAGGTATTTGCCAATCACTGCGCATCTGGCGTCCATCGTTGAGGTTTTTCATGGCATGATAATTAAATTTGTATTTACTTTTTTTCCGCTTGGAAGCCCAAATTAAGGTCTCGTGTGCATTGGTAAACCTGACCCCGCGAAAATTAGGCATCGGATTTGTTTTAACCCACAAGACATCATTCAAGAACCAAAAGCCTAAATCCTGCATCAGATACCCAAGGCGAAAGATATTATGGTAGCTACCTATCACCCAGATAGTTCCATTGTCTTTTAATACTCGTCTACATTCTGACAACCAAGAAAGGGAGAAATTATCGTAGCTGGCAAAATCTGGAAATTGATCCCAATCATCTTTAACTCCATTCACAAGCGTATGGTTCGGTCGCCAAAGTTTTTGATTCAGCTGCAAGTTGTACGGGGGATCTGCAAATATCAGATCAATCGACTCATCAGGAAAGGATTTCAGGATATCAATACAATCCCCTTCAATGATTTGATCAGGTTTCACGTCTTGATTATCCATAATGAAACTATAAAAGAAAAGCATCAGGAATGCAAGTAAATCAAATAAAAAGAGCACCTACCTGCAGAAATTGGATGGAGGTAGGTGCAAATTCAGATATTTCAGGAGATCTGTCAATCATCCTCATGGCATGGTTGGTTCTCCGAGAAACACAACGAACAATTCATTCTCCTCACCAAACAAATACAAGTGGTTACCATCAATGAAACCGCCATCATATGAGGGGATATCCTTAAGATTGACGCTCCAAATCGGATCGTCAGAAGTTGGTGTATACGCATTGCAATCCAAGGATTGAGATTCCTCAAACCACCGGCAATCTGTGAGGATGGACCTTTCCATATCAGCTGAAACGATAGTATAGAAATTTCTATCGTAGAGGTGATTTCCCAGGAGCTCACCATCTGGAGCCATCCAGACGATAATAATCCCACCACCAGTATATTTTTCTGGATAGTACAGCCATACAATACCGTTAGAGTCTGCCGAAGATGCAAGAGGTGGCCTTAAGGTAGTATCTTCCTCACTAACAATCCCATTACTCAATACTTCAAACCCTGATGGACCAATTCGCCATTCACTGACCGTATGCAAAGAACGTAAGAAGTTCTGACCGTTGTCCGAAAATATGAATTCATCAACATTACCCGCTGATTGATATTCGATCATCTCTCCAGTATCTGTTGAGACGAGGTTTCCAGCCAGAGATATATACTTGCCATCATTGCTGATATGAAGATCATCGTAGAAATCTCGAGTCGTGGCTTGGACTACCCACAGGGGCTCACCATCATGAGAAACCGCCTGGATAAAGCCTTTACTGTAGTTGGTCACCACATAATAAATATTACCTTCGGGGCCTAGAGCTAGTCCATGCGCTGGAATATTTGCGGCTTCAGATTGGAAGCGCCATTTCAGCCCATTTCTATCAAAAGAATTCACTCCGCCCTCAGCATCTATCAGATACAAATTTCCTTTATCATCATGCAGAGCAGGTTCTGCTGGATCGACCTGCAGAGTCTGCTCCCAAAGGATCTCCCCATCCGGGTCTATACCATAAGCTATACTATCTTCAGAGATAAAGATTAATGTTCCATCAGGTAAAACTTCGGGGAAAATGAATAGTGGGGCGTTGCGACCAGTGTTGCTGCTTTGGAAGGAGGATCCAGGCAGTTCAAGAATTTTGACCAATTCGCCATCTGGTTTCAGAATGTGAACATTATCGTCACCAGTTGTAATATATATGTTACCTTGTGTGTCTTTTTTAAAATCAAGAATACTTCCGCGCGTAATATTGGTATCATAAGTCCATTGAAGCCCAATTTCAGCAGGAGAACTTAATTCAGGTTCTTTCGAGGCTGTCACTTCTTGCCGATTCTCATTGATCTCGAATAAATAACCATCTTCAGTCGAAACAAAATAGCGACCATCAAGTATGGCCCCGCCGACAACGGGTCCGAAATTTCCCAGATGAAATTTCCACAAAGGTTCTTCCGAACCAGGGGTGGTAAGGGCACAATCAGTTGAACTAGTGTTAAAAGGATCACCACCACATACAATTGCAGATAGATCGCTTTGCATGTCCACTAAAGTACCGGCACTGATCTTAATTTCACTTATTCCTAGTGATTGATCCTCATTGGAAACCCATACAGTGCGAGTATTTCCTCCCGGCGTTGGATAAAGCTGCCAGGAGATTCCATCCTCATTTACTCCCACATAGCCAGGAGATCCGATACCACTAAAGCTCGATGAATCCCACTCATAAATATCGATCATCTCAATAGCATTTTCAACCTGTTCCCATTGGATGATTTTTTGCCCAGCTACCAGGTAATTTTTTTCATTTTGCCCAGAGAAGTAGCGATTAACTTCGAGATCGTATTCTAGCTCAACTAAATCCCCATTCTCAGGGGAGAATATATCATTCTTCAGGAATACATATTTTCCGTCGTTACTTGGGATTGGAGTTTCAAAGAAAAGATTTGTTTTTGCCTGGGTCGCCCACAATCCCTCTCCGGATGGTGATACGGATTGCACAAAACCTTTTGCTGGAGTTCCAACGGTATAAAAAATGTTTCCGTCTGGACCGATAGCTGGTCCAGATTGAGATCTATCTCCCGCTTCTGTTTGAAAACGCCAAATTATTTCCCCTTGAGGAGTAATTTTATATAAACCCCCATCTCTATCGCTGACATAAAAATTTCCGCTTATGTCCACAGCCGGTGTACCGACTCCACCGGATTGCAATTCCACTTGCCATAAGATTACACCATCAATATCCAACGCATAAACATTTCCACTTTGAGAAGCAATGTAGAGCTGAGTTTGATCTGTTGAGAATGCAGGCCCGCCAGAAAAACCGCCCTGATCATATATTTCCCATGAGAGGTTTGGATCATAAGAGATTGAAACTATCTGTGCATCACCTGCAGGGAAGACTGTGGATTGTTCTTGTGTGTTAGATTGAGAATCGTCTGCAGCCGCTAGATCATTTTGGTCAAATCCTGCTAAAACTTTAGAGATATCCGATTGGTTTGCGGAATCCAGCATGAATAATGCGCCGAGAGTTAATAGGAAGAATATTCCTATAGCAGTCAGACCATAACGCAGCGGTTTGATACGGAAGAATTGAATCACAGGATGCAATAAATAATTATCAAGCCACAATGCAAAACGATTTTGGGCTTCACTGAATATACTCTTCCGCTGAACTTTTGAGAAACCCATATTTTGGCGCAACCCCTCACCAATCAAATTAAATCCCAAAACTGTGAGGAAAACGGTCGTTCCGACCACAACCATCGCCCAGGGTTTAGTCAGGGTTACCCAGGAGGTAGCTAACATCTGTCCCAATTCTGGGGAACCGCTGATTCTCCTGGCGACGAAATCATCGGTTTCAACCCATACATCACCACCAATGTAGTATCCAAGGAATCCTAAACCGGCAGATAGCATTAAAGTGCTGCTGATCTCAAAGGCGAAAAGCATTAACAGCATTGGCGCAATTTGTTTCAGGATATGGTTTGACAGGATCTGCTGATTGGAAGCTCCAATTGCGCTGGCAGCTTCGACGTAAACCTGGCCTTTGATGATGCGAGTCTGTTCACGCACTTGAAGGGCGGTATCCACCCATCCCGTGAGGGACAAGCCAATGATGAAGGCCCAGATGCCAAGTTCGACACCTACGATAGCAATGGCCCCCAAGGCGACCAATAAGACTGGAAGAGCAAGGGCGAGCTGGATAAGCCCATTAAGAAAGCGACCAGTTTTACCAGTGAACCAACCTGCTGTTAATCCGATAATTACACCCAATATTAAGCGCACCGTTGCAACGACCACAACCATAATCATGGTAGGACGTAATCCCCACAACAAACGTGAAAATAGATCCCTGCCAAAGGCATCTGAACCAAGTGGATAACCCGGGGTGCCGATATCAAAAGGCGGCACATACCAGGTGCCATCAATCATGGTGATATTGTGTTCCTCTGCAGGATCTTTCGGTGCAATGTTGGGACCGATGATCGCTAAGATCGTAATGATCAAAACCAGGAGCAACCCAACAATAAGAGGCCAATTCTTAGCCCTGTGCGGGGTGGTTTCACTTTGGATTTGGTTTTTGGTTTGGTTTGTTCGTATATCCAATTTAATTACTCCAAAAAGCAAATAATACTAAGTTTTGTGAATTTCAGTCTCTTGACCTTCCACGCGTGGATCGAGATATCTCACTGCGATAGCTGCCAAGAAGTCAGTAATTAAGAATAAGGCAGCAATCAAAGTCAACACCGTCGCCATTACGGGAGGGTTTAGAAACAGGGGTGAACCTCGAGTAGATGTCATTTGAGCTGGGACAAGTGTCCAACCCAAAAGCCGACCTAAACCTGGCCAGCGAAATAACCATTCGATCATGATTAATTCTCCGACCAAAAAGCGTTGTAATCCCGCGATAGTGAGGATTACCGGTGCAACCACATTTTTCAGGGCAAAATGGAGGCGAATAGAACGCCACGTGCGCCCCATGCTGCGACCTGCAATTACATATTGCTTTCCCAACTCAGCGGATAGAACTCCAGCTGTAACCTGCGCAAGCTGAAAAGTCGGTCTCGCCATCAGAGCTATCACTGGGAGGATGAGATGGGCATCCCAACCATATCCACTCAGGGGCAACAGCATTTCTGCGTCCGGTCCCCGCCATATAATGTAGAAAATCAAACCAATAATTAATAAACTGCCGATGTAGAAGCTGGGCATTGCCAATCCAACTGTTGAGGAAATCGTCAACCAACGAGCCACATCTGGCGGGTCATTCTTTGTAGCCTTGAAACCCAAGGAGAGTCCAAGAATTACGCTGATCGTCAAGGAAATTGCTAATAAGCCTAAACTGGCGAGAGTAGCTTTTGCCAGTGTTCCACCGAGTGTGACTGATTCATTTACTCGGGCATTATCCGGTGTTGCTATCTCCATACCGAAATCGAGATTAATCAGAGTTTGCAAGTAGTTGATGTATTCTGGAAATAATGGACCCGCCTCCTCTACCTGCACATATGGGGTTCTAGCAGCCCGGATAGGACGGGCGTAGTGCGCATAGGTATATCCCAGGAAATTAACCAGCAGAAGCAGGAGCGGTATGATCAGTAAGCGCTGAAGGATAAATTTTGCCATAGTTCTTCTCGTATATTGGAGTTATGGGTTTCTGATCATGCGTGCGTTTTTTGTTCTATGTATATCGATTTCCATTGATAATCAATTGACATCATCAGCATGACTCACATCTGTTTGATCAAGTAGATTGATTATTTGACCATCTTTCAGCTCGATAATAGTATCAGCATATTGAACCACGTTTGGATCATGGCTTGCGACGATAACAGTGACTCCGAATTGGTCTGCAATTTCATGAAGTAAACGAATTATGGTTGCACCAGTATTACTATCCAATTGTCCAGTCGGTTCGTCTGCTAAGAGTAGAGAAGGGCGGTTCACGAGAGCACGAGATATTGCAACCCTTTGTTGTTCTCCGCCGGAGAGCTCATAAGTGCGATGTTTAGCACGGTGGTCTAATGAGACCAATTTTAGGACTTCAGCAACTCTGGCATTGCGTTCTTCCCGTGGAGTTTTCACTAAGCGAAGAGGAATTTCGACATTCTCTTCAACAGTGAGGAAGGGAAGCAATCCAAAAGTTTGAAAGATAAAGCTGATTTGCCTCCTTCGATACTGAATAATCTCACTTTCACTCATTTGTCCGATAGAGCTCTCACCAACGATGATATCACCTTGAGTCGGCTGATCCAGAGCGGCAATTATATTTAATAATGTTGTTTTTCCACAACCTGATCGACCTCTAATTAATACAAGCCTCCCAGCTTTAACCTCGAAGGATACATCCTTTAGTGCAGATATTTTTTCACTGCCGAGATCAAATTCCCGAGATACATTTTCAACTTTGAGTGTATTCCCGTTTGTAGTGATAGGGGTTCTGTAGGCTGGTTTAAAATGAGCGATTTCAGGTGCACCCAGCTTAATAAATTCCTCAACTTTATGCTGCGGCCAAACTGTGACATGATCATCTTCTAGCCTTACTTTTACGCGTTCTTTCAGCGCAAGGGAATCAACATATGATTTAGGTAATTGAAGTCGACCTGCCTGGTCGAGGATTACCCATTCCTCTTCATCTACATCACCGCTGAGCTCGTCCCTGTGACGGCGAATCTCGGTGCTGGTACGACCATCGCGAATCGCAATCACTCGATCGACTAAACCTGAAACCAGGGGATCATGGGTGACCAGGATTATTGTTGTATTGAATGCCTCGTGCACCCTATGCAGGGTTGCAAATACTTCTGCAGCAGATTGGGAATCTATTTGGCCTGTCATTTCATCACCCAACAGCAGAGGTGGATTGTTCGCAAGAGCTACGGCAATAGCTACGCGCTGCTGCTGACCACCAGAAAGCTGGTTTGGACGAAAATCTGATCTATTAGCCAAGCCAACAATTCCCAGTAATTCGTTTGCACGTTTAGATCTATCTGCACTACTTGTTTTATTCAGCATCATTGGCAATT
>JALHTN010000027.1 GCA_022865865.1 Anaerolineales bacterium | reverse complement strand
TATTTTTGTATTCGCATATTACTGCACCTCCACCACCAGGGCACCTGGAAGCAGGTTTGATCTCATTCTATAACGGATATGTGCCCGCGGCAAGTTTTGGTTCATTCGAATTACCCTGGAGGTTTCCATTAACAACCTGAATGCAATAAATTATGCCGATACTCATGAAGGAAATGTGACAGATAGAGTTGACAAATCCTCATTTTCCAGTCAAAATATAGTTATTGAAAAATAACTTGCGAAAAGAATTAAAAGTTTTTCAACACATCGATGTAGGAGGTGAATATAGGAAATTTGATCTGAGAAGCAAGCCCTTCAGTATTATTATTAATTGATCGTTTTAAGAAAAGGAGAATGCTATGTGCTGTATGCTTACGACCCTGGTATTTTTTGGACCGCGCTTGGGCATCCTGGTGTGGTGGCTGATTGCGCCGGTATATTTCAATGCGGTATTCGGAGATAACTGGCTATTAATTATTCTAGCCTGGGCGTTCCTCCCCTGGACCGTGTTGATGTATCTGGCCATTGGAGGTGGTCCCCTTGTAGGATTCGATTGGGTGTTGATAATCCTGGGTATACTCGCAGACGTCGCCTCTTACTCAGGCGGATTCTGGGGCAACCGCAAACAAGTTCCTGGATACGCTGAATAATATCCAAACTATCTAAAATTGTGGTGTGGAAGGTGGCTCGATAACGCTTTCACACCACTTTTCTATTTTAATGGGGCAAAATTAATGGGTTCGTTGTACTGGAACGATTCACTTCTCTGGTTTTTAACTTTCTACATTTAATCATTACCTGTGAATAAAAGTTGACAAAAACTAATTTTTCAGACACAATATATAAGTTGGATTATCATATACGGAAATTTATTCCACCGATTACCGCAGATAAGCAGGAGGTGAATATTGGAAATTGAACTGAGAAACAAGCCCTTCAGTATTATTATTAATTGATCGTTTTAAGAAAAGGAGAATGCTATGTGCTGTATGCTTACGACCCTGGTATTTTTTGGACCACGCTTGGGCATCCTTGTGTGGTGGCTGATTACGCCAGTTTATGTGGGTGCTGCTTTTGATAACTGGCTATTGACACTTCTGGCCTGGGCGTTCATCCCGTGGACCGTCTTGATGTACCTGATCGTTTATCCAGGTGGTGTTGTTGGATTCGATTGGGTTTGGCTGATCCTGGGTATACTTGCAGATGTCGCCTCTTACTCAGGCGGATTCTATGGCAACCGCAAACAAGTTCCTGGATACGCTGAATAATATCCAAACTATCTAAAATTGTGGTGTGGAAGGTGGCTCGATAACCCTTTCACACCACTTTACTTTTAATTTAGGGATGAAGAAAGCTACTAGATAGTAGCTGGAAAATGAAAATTACTAAAAGAAAATCACAGCGTAGAAATTATTTCGGGATAAAATATATTAAACTGTGAGGATGAAGACCAGGTCTTGAATATGTGGAATCAGCTCTCAAATTGGTTGTACAGGGTATTCAGCGGTTGGGTGACAATCAGCGCGTTGCTGATTTTTATTGTTTTCACTGCTTTGGTGCTCCCGGGACAATCTTCAGGTGATGCGGCACAAAGAGGAGATACTGATTCCCCGGATTTATCAATCTATTATTCAGCAAACGATCTCTACCGTATGGCAGAGGGATATGGAGAATCAGGTCGGGCGAACTATATCCAAGCCCGGTTTACTTTTGATCTAATCTGGCCATTGGTATATACCTTTTTCCTGGTGACATGCCTCAGCTGGATTTATGGACGAGCACTAACCGCGGAAAGCAAATGGCGAAAAATTAATCTATTGCCAGTCCTGGGGATGGTGGGGGATTACCTGGAAAATATCTCTACTTCAGTTGTGATGTGGCGTTATCCACTGCCTACCCAAATTATTGATTGGATGGCAGGAGTATTCACCGCTCTTAAGTGGCTGTTCATCGGGTGCAGTTTTGCTGGACTGCTAATTGGCGGTGCGATCCTAATCTGGAAAACGATAAGTCAGGGTAAAGCGGGGGTACAAATCAAGTGATGGTAGAGAATAACCAAAAGCAGGACAGTAGAGAAGTACGGTATACGCAACCGGTGGTAGATTTGATCCAGCAGCGGTTTTCTTGCCGGACTTATAGACGTGATCCTTTAGAGAGTGAAATCCAATCAAGATTAAGTCAATTCGCGGCTGCTGCCCGGCGTGGTCCCCTGGATCACGAAGCACGCTTTGAGCTGGTCGCAGCCAGCGACCAAGATCCTAAAAGACTTAAATCTCTGGGCACCTATGGTTTTATCCAGGGCGCAAGCGCCTACCTGGTTGGAGCGATGGCGCAGGATCAGTTCAATCCTGAAGATTTTGGCTATCTTCTGGAGCAGATCGTCCTGTATGCAACTGAACTTGGCCTGGGCACCTGCTGGTTGGGGGGAACTTTTACCAAAAGCAGCTTTGCCAGGAAAATCGCTGCCCAGGACAATGAAATTGTACCTGCGGTCTCAGCCGTGGGATATATTGCCGAGAAACCACGGCGAATTGAAAGCTGGCTGAGGGGCAGGCAGGGTACTGAGCGCCGATTCCCCTGGTCACGTCTATTCTTTGAGACAAAATTCAATAATCCTTTGCCATCCGAGGGGTTGGATGGTTATGGAACCGCATTAGAGATGATAAGATTGGCGCCATCAGCTTCCAACCGGCAGCCGTGGCGGGTGATCAAAGAAGCTAACCGGTGGCATTTTTACCTTAAGCGGACGCCGGGTTATCGCGATAATCTGCTAACAAGATGGACCACGGTGGCTGATTTGCAGCGTATAGATATGGGGATAGCCATGAGCCATTTTGAAATGACCGCAATAGAGCTCGGCTTGATGGGATATTGGGATGTTCTTGACCCACAAATAGAGCTGCCTAACGGTGAAACTGAGTATACCGTAAGTTGGGTAGGCTGAAATATTGAGCATGGATCCTCAAAGGTAGGAATTCGATGAGCGGGACGAGCAAGTTCAGCTTCAACCTTGGTTTAAACCTGTCGACGGCACTCCGGGCGACAGAAGCCTTCCAACCTGAAGGGCAGCAAATTTTTGATGCTGAATTCGATTACTCCCTGTTGCCGACTCTATATCGCGGATTGCTTGTGCCTGGGTTTCGGAAGCTCGTTCTGGTGTTGCTTGAGAAATCCGGAATGGGTACGCCGGGGATGCTGTTCTGCAGGACTCGCTTCATTGACGATGCGCTTACTGATTGGTTGCGAACTGGCAAGCAGCAGGTGGTTTGTATGGGAGCGGGGAATGATACCCGTGGTTACAGAATCCCAGGCATCGAACATACTCATTATTATGAGGTAGATTTACCTATCCCGCAAATGTTGAAGCGGGAACACATGAAAAAGGTCCTGGGCGAAATTCCTGCCAACGTCAGCTATGTTGCGGTTGATTTTGAAGACCAGGATCTGGATCTGGAATTGAAAAAAGCAGGTTTCCGGTCTGATGTCCAGACTTTTTTCATTTGGGAAGGGGTTACCCAGTATATCTCGAAAGAAGCAGTGACAGCTGTGATGGGCTTTGTGGCTCAAGCACCAACAGGCAGCCAGCTGGCATTTACCTATATCAAGGTGGGAATAATCGATGGTACCTCCCGGTCTGAGGTCGATCAGCGCATTATGAACCGGGTGGCAAAAAGAGGCATGCCCTGGTTATTTGGTCTGGAGCAGGAGCAGCTGGATGTTTGGTTAGGTAAACAAGGTTTTTACCTCATCGATCAAGCCGGTGCAGATGAATACAGGCAGCGCTACCTCACTCCGGTGGGGCGGGAGCTGAGTATTTATAGAGGTGAGCGAATTGCTCTGGCGGGGGTCCAGAATGTTGGCTGAAATCCAGAAAATTTTTCTAAATTGATCATTCGACCGTGAAAACCAGGTCACCGGGCTGAACTTGAGCTGATTCTTGACCCGCACTCAAAGCCAATAAGAAACCCCGGCGGCCATTTCCAAGGAACTGAAGGATAGACTTAAGATCTTCAGCTGCCAGACGTTCATCCTGGCTGTTGGCTGCGAAATGGCTGAATTCATCACATGGAGCCGCAATTTTGATCACATCCAGGGAAACATTTTTTCCAGTATCAGGATTTTGGAATTCTACCTTCTGCCCCAGATCAGGGAGCCAGATCTCCTGGTCGCAGTCGATGATGATATTCTCGCCGGCCGTGCCATCAAGCATGTGTTCTCCGAACAGGGTGCGCATCGCACAATAATGGGAAGTGAAGCCAATCGAGATCGCATTGAGGCCATCATTGTGTGTTTCCGGGTGGACCTCGTGATGAATATCGAGCAAGCGCTCACCCAGGGTGGTTTCTCCTTCTATTCCCTGAGAAGAAAGGTGGATACGCGGCACTTCAACCCTCCGTGAGGGATCGTAGAGATAACCGGAGGGTGTTTCGTAGATCAAACCAGATGGCTGTACCTGGGTAATTTTCACCTGACCCAACCGGTGTGAATTCTCGACCATAGGTATCCTCCAAGATTGATAGATTTAGTTGATGATGTTTAAAATTTTCCTGCCGCAATAATCTCAGCCCGGTGCTCATTGTCGTGTTCGATCATGTACTTGACCAGCTTGGCGACATCTCCCTGCTCATCTCCCCAGGGGAAAAGCAGCTGTGAGTCCAATTGATCAAGGGGAAATTTCTGCACAGCATGTTGAAATTCCAGGCGAGATTGATTCGATTCTTCGAGAACTTGATCCTGTGTAAATTCACGCCCCTCCTTGAAAGCTGCCTCATTAAATACCCCTTCATCAAAATCTTGAATGGCGTACTGGCCGCCATTCTCGAAGGCAAGGATTGAATTGGTCGCCTGTCGATCCCATACTGCTATATGCCATAGAATATCCCTGACC
>JALHTN010000274.1 GCA_022865865.1 Anaerolineales bacterium | reverse complement strand
GATTATTTCCAGGATTACTTCAAGTGGAGAGCGAAAATCAAAATTACCTATGCGGACCGGGAAAGTGAAGTATTAGATCGAAAGCACAAACAAGATGAACGATTTTGGGATGGCATTGAATTGTTGAATGGCAAACAAAAAGCTGATGGACGATGGGTTATGATGCGAGGTCCTTCCGGGAAAGTATACTTTGATATGGAACAGGCTGGCAAACCTAGCCGTTGGAACACTATGCGCGCCCTGAGGGTGCTAAAATGGTGGAAAGGTGAGCAATGATCGCATCCATAAATGGAAATGTTATCCAGGTAGAAGTTGGGAGTTTGGTGGTCGAGGTGGGCGGCGTTGGCCTTTTTATCTCCGTCCCAGACCCTCTCACTGATCTAATTAAACCTGGTCAATCAATCTATCTGCATACCTATCTAATTGTCCGCCAAGATGCGCTGTCACTTTATGGCTTTGATACACAGGAAGGACGGGATTATTTTAAATTATTGCTGAGCGTAAGCGGAATTGGCCCACGATTGGCGGTAACAATTTTATCCACACTGACACCCGATTCTATCCGCCGAGCAATTATCACCGAACAAGCAGATATATTCAGCCAGGTACCCGGGGTTGGCAAGAAAACCGCACAGAAAATCCTTTTCAACTTGCAGGATAAGATTTCGCAGGAAGATGGTTATGAACCTTTAGCTGTAATGAGTGATGTTGACAGCGAAGTGTTGAGTGCTCTGGTAACCCTTGGCTACAGCGTGGTGGAAGCTCAAGCAGCCCTTCAATCCATTCCAAGGGATGCACCTGAAGATGTTGAGGGTAAATTGAGATTGGCGTTATCTTATTTTTCATAGAGTAACGGAGGTCGCAATTGTTCGATAATAAAAGGATTGTATTTATTGGACCAGGAGTGATGGCCGAAGCTATGATCGCTGGCCTGATCCGCCAGGAGGTCACTCAACCCCCCATGCTCCTGGCAGCGGGACCGCGTCTGGAACGGGGGGAGGATCTGAAATCTCGCTACGGGATCGAATGGATGACGGATAATGCGACAGCTGCACGAGCCGGTGATATTGTGGTTCTGTCTGTAAAACCCCAGCGACTGGACACAGTCCTGGAGGGCCTGCATGGGATAATCAAACCGGATGCGTTAATCCTATCGATCGTTGCAGGAGCGTCCATCGCAAAGATCAGCGGGATATTAGATCACAAGGCAGTAATCCGGGCGATGCCCAACACGCCGGCTCAAATCGGAGAAGGGATCACCGTATGGACTGCTGCCCCTGAAGTCTCTGAGGTGCAGCGCGAGATGGGGCAGCAAATTTTAGCAGCCTTGGGACAAGAAATATTCATGGAGGAGGAAACTTATTTGAATATGGCGACTGCGCTCTCAGGCACAGGACCTGCATATGTGTTCTTGTTTATGGAAGCCATGGTTGATGCTGGGGTTCACCTTGGTTTTCCCAGGCGGGTAGCAGAACAGTTGGTTGCCCAGACCGTGCGGGGTTCAGTGGATTATTACACACGTGATTCTGATCCAATGCACCTGGCGCGTTTGCGCAACCAGGTTACCTCGCCAGGTGGTACTTCGGCTGCAGCATTGTATTACCTGGAAAAAGCTGGATTTAGAACAGCCATATCAAGAGCTGTATGGGCGGCGTATGAGCGGTCAAGGGAGTTAGGGAAGGATGCCCGCGCACATTGGCCGGAGAATGTCAGCCATCAGGATGATGGCTGAACTTAATTGTGAAGAACTAGACAATATGGACGCTTTCAGGTATCATTCCCGTTTGGAATACGCAAGGCAGAATAAGTGCCAAGGCTCTTTTTTAAGTACAAAATCAGGTAGGCAGTTGTTATTACAATTTTATGCAAAGGGAATGGTGAGCCCTTTTGCTTGACGCGTAAATGTCAAATTAGTAATTTATAAATAACCTGATATCGAGAGATGTACCCCCACCTTATGAAAGGATATTATTAATTTAATGGCTGATTCCACGATGGAACTGCTCAAAGAGCTGACTGAGGTGAACGGTATACCTGGTTATGAAGGTCCAGTGAGAAAGATAGTGCGCAAACATCTTGAACCACTGGGAGAATTAACCCAAGATAAAATCGGTAGCGTTGTATGCAAAGTTCAGGGAAGCAATGAGAAACCTCGAGTGATGTTAGCTGGCCACATGGATGAGATCGGATTTATGGTGAAACACATCACTAAAGAAGGTTTTCTAAAATTCTTGCCTTTAGGTGGATGGTTCGACCAGGTCTTGCTTGGTCAGCGGGTGGTGATTAACACTAAAGATGGTGAGGTTGTTGGTGTAATAGGGGCGAAACCACCGCATTTGCTGCCAGCAGATGAACGCAGTAAGGTGGTGAAGAAGAAGGATATGTATATCGATATTGGTGCTTCCAACCAGGAAGATGTGGAAGCAGCTGGAGTGCGAGCTGGTGATCCCGTAATCCCACGGGCAGATTTTGTCCCACTCGCGAATGGGAAGACATATCTCTCGAAAGCTTTCGATGATCGGGTGGGGGTTGGATTGGTGATCAGCAGTTTGCGGCAGCTAAAGTCGAGTGGGCACCCAAATACCGTTTTTGGGGTCGCAACTGTTCAAGAAGAAGTTGGTGTACGCGGAGCGACAACCAGTGTGCGCGCAGTTGATCCAGATGTAGCCATAGTGCTGGAATCAGATATTGCAGGTGATGTTCCCGGGATCAAACCAGAAGAATCTTCAGTAAAACTGGGTCAAGGACCCACGGTGCTAATTTATGATGCCAGGATGATCCCTAACCTCAAATTAAGGGAATTCATAATGGACACAGCTAATGAACTTGAAATCCCACTGCAGGTTTCCTATGTCGAGGCGGGCGCGACTGATGGGGCTGCAATACATCTGCACAATACCGGCGTCCCAACGGTAGTGATAGGGGTTGCTGCCAGACATATACACTCAGATAGCTCGATCATACATCGTGATGATTATGATAACGCAGTAAAATTACTCGTAGAAGTTGTTAATAGATTAGATATAGAAACAGTAGCCGATTTCACGGCTTAATTTTCTTGTGGAGGCATAATGACGGATCTGATTAAAAACATAACCGCAGACCTGCAAAAGCAAATTGAGGATTATCAACCAGAGGTCGAAATTAGTGATGTCGGCTCGGTATTGGAGGCAGGAGATGGGATAGCTCGAGTCGATGGCTTATCATCCGTTCGCTCTCAAGAATTAGTTCAGTTTTCCAATGGTGTTATGGGGATTGCCTTTAACCTGGAAAGTGATAGTGTGGGTGTAATCATCATGGGTGAATATTCCGCCATTGATGAAGGCATGATGGTTCACTCTACTGGTCGCATCGCGTCTGTGCCAGTCGGGGACGCCATGGTCGGAAGGGTTGTCAACGCATTAGGACAACCGATCGATGGAAAAGGTACGATCAATACCTCGAAATTTCGACCGATTGAACGCATTGCCCCTGGGGTGATTGATCGAAAAGATGTCGATACACCAGTACAAACAGGTTTGATCGCTATCGATGCCATGACTCCCATTGGTCGCGGCCAAAGGGAGCTGATTATTGGTGACCGCCAAACTGGGAAAACAGCGATCACAATCGATACGATTATCAACCAGAAGGGGAAAGATTTATTATGTATTTATGTCGCGATTGGGCAGAAAAAAGCAGGTGTTGCTCGCACAGTGGATGTTCTCACCCGTCATGGCGCGATGGACTATACGACAGTTGTGGTTGCTGCTGCTGATGAACCAGCAGCTCTGCAGTACATTGCCCCGTACGCAGGTTGCGCAATGGGTGAGGAATTTATGGAAACTGGTAGGGATGCATTGGTCGTTTACGATGACCTTTCGAAGCATGCCTGGGCTTACCGCCAGGTTTCACTACTGCTGCGCCGACCACCTGGACGTGAAGCATACCCGGGAGATGTATTCTACCTGCATTCCCGCTTACTGGAACGGGCAGCTAAACTCTCTAACAAGTATGTGATCGTTCCTAAAGGTTTCCCCGGCGACGAAGTAGAGCAAGGTGATGCCAAAGACAAGACAGTTTATAGCGGCCCACTTGCTCAACATGATGCGGAAACAGCGTTGGAAGAGATGGACAATTCTGCTGACCACAAGACAGCCAAGGTCCAGGGGACTGGTGGATCTTTGACCGCTTTGCCGATCATCGAAACCCTCCTGGGTGATGTATCAGCTTACATCCCCACCAATGTTATCTCAATTACGGATGGACAAATTTACTTGGAGAGCAACCTGTTTTATGCAGGTATACGCCCGGCGATCAACGTGGGTCTGTCGGTTTCACGGGTTGGTGGTGATGCACAGACTAAAGGCATGAAGCAGGTGGCCAGCCGATTGCGTTTGGATATGGCCTCATTCCGCGAATTGGCCGCATTTGCCCAATTTGGTTCTGACCTGGATAAAGCAACCCAGGCACAGCTGACTCGGGGACAGCAGCTGCAGGAAATCCTTAAACAGGCTCAATATGAGCCTCTTTCGATAGCTAACCAGATTGCGATCCTTTTTGCTGGAACAAATGGATATGCAGACGATATTCCCGTTGACCAGATGGAGAACTGGAAAGTTAGTTTACTGCGTTATATCGAGACTTCACACGCGGATTTGGTAAGAGACATTTCAGAAAAGTTACGAATGACTGAGGAGACCCAAGAATCTCTCCATACTGCAATCAAAACCTTCAACTCAACCTGGCAGTAAATTCAAATGACAACCGCTAGAGAAGTTAGGGTACGAATCAAGAGTGTAAAAAATATCGCCCAGGTGACCCGCGCGCTACAAGCGGTCAGCGCCAGCAAGGTGCGCAAGGCGATGCAGGCTGTTACCAACACCCGCCCTTATGCAACCAAGGCCTGGCAGGTATTAACCCATATTGCAGGACAGCCTGGTCGGGAATCACTGCATCCCTTATTAACCAGGCGCGACAAGGTGAGCAGTGTGCTGGTAGTGCTGGTAACTGGCGACCGCGGCTTAGCAGGTGCATACACAACAAACATTGTACGTTATACACTGAAGCAATTCGGGAATTACCCGGTTCCAGTGCGTTATATTACGGTCGGACGGAAAGGCCGTGATCTGATGTTCCGGCGCGGCGAGCAGATCATCGCTGAGTTCAGCAAGCTGCCTGCAGCACCATCATTTGTAGACGTTTCAGCAATCGGTCGGATGGCTGTCTCTGAATACCTCGAAGAACACACTGATGAGGTATATCTCGTATATACGGATTTTATCAATATGGTCAGCCAGGTTCCAACAGTTAAAAAATTACTGCCGCTGGAGATTGGTGAAGAAGCTGACCGGGTTCAGGATTTTGCTAGAGCCGAGCGTGGTGCCTCGCCTTCTTATATTTATGAACCAGGGCAAACCGAGATTTTGGATGAAATCGTACCGCGTTTCACCGCACTCCAGGTATACCATGCAATCCTGGAATCACTGGCCAGCGAACACGCGGCGCGCATGGTAGCTATGAAAAATGCAACCGATAGCGCTACTGATCTGGCGGCGGGATTGCAGCTTGAATATAACAAAGCTCGCCAGCAAGGCATTACTAATGAGATGCTGGATATAATTGGTGGGGCTGAGGCACTTGGGTAGTCACTAATTTATTGTGAAGATAAGAATTATATTTCATAAGAAATGATGGAGAAATAAAATGGCTGAGGCAACAGGTAGGGTTGTACAGGTTCTAGGCGGTGTGGTGGATGTTGAATTTCCTCGCGAAAGCTTACCGGAGATCTATGATGCAGTAGAGGTCCAGCGGGAAAATGACGTGCCGTTAGTACTGGAGGTTGAGAAACACCTGGGAAATAACTGGGTGAGGTGTCTTGCCATGGATTCAACCGACGGATTACCACGTGGCGTGCCTGCAGTTGCCACCGGTGCTCCCATCCAGGTTCCAGTTGGACCAACTACCCTGGGAAGAATATTTAATGTATTGGGTCAACCGATCGACGAGAAGGGTCCGGTGGAATCGGACATCTATTACCCCATCCATCGTTTAGCACCAGATTTCGCAGAACAGTCTACCCGGGTTGATGTTTTTGAGACTGGTTTGAAAGTTGTTGATTTGATCGCTCCATTCACTAAAGGCGGCAAAACAGGTATTTTTGGCGGTGCGGGGGTCGGTAAAACGATCATTATTCAAGAATTGATCCGCTCGATCGCGACTGTTCACCAGGGAAATTCAGTATTTGCTGGAGTAGGAGAACGCACCCGTGAGGGTACCCAGCTGCTCCGGGAAATGCTTGAATCAGGCGTTATGAAAGATACGGTGATGGTTTATGGTCAAATGAATGAGCCACCCGGAGTGCGTTTGCGAGTTGCTCTTTCTGCCTTATCGATGTCGGAGTATTTCCGAGATCAAGGCCGTGATGTGCTGCTCTTTATCGACAACATATTCCGCTTCAGCATGTCTGGGTCAGAGGTGTCTGCACTGCTTGGGCGTATGCCATCAGCGGTAGGATACCAGCCTACCCTGGCGACTGAAATGGGTGAATTGCAGGAACGGATTACTTCAACCCGGCAGGGATCGATCACTTCAATGCAAGCGGTTTATGTTCCTGCCGATGATTACTCCGATCCAGCTCCTGTAGCAACCTTTACCCACCTGGATGCGACCATTGCTCTTGAACGCTCGATTGTGGAGAAGGGCATTTATCCTGCTGTTGACCCCCTGACATCGACTTCACGTATTCTCGATCCAATTGTTGTGGGCGAGGACCACTATACAACTGCCAGAGAAGTCCAGCAGGTTCTACAGCGGTATAAAGATCTGCAAGATATTATTGCAATCCTGGGTGTCGACGAGCTCAGTGAAGATGATAAATTAATCGTCTCGCGGGCGCGCAAGATCGAGCGTTTTTTCTCCCAGCCAATGTTTGTCGCTCAGCAATTCACTGGATTGGAAGGCCGCTACGTTCCTCTGAAAGAAACGGTAGGAGGATTCCGGGAGATCCTGGATGGGGAGCATGATGAGCTACCCGAGCAAGCCTTCATGATGGTTGGAACGATCGATGAAGCGGTTGAGAAAGCTGCGGAATTAGCGGGATAAGAGGGATCAATGCCAATTCAATGTGAAATTGTCTCACAAGACCGCATGGTATGGGAAGGTTTAGCGGATATCGTAGTTGTACCAGGTGTGGCCGGGGAGATGGGGATTTTACCCAATCATGCCCCGCTCTTATCCACGTTAAAGTTCGGTATTCTTAAGGTGCGGATTAAGGGCAGTGAAGAAGTATTTGCTATTGCGGGCGGGGTGATCGAGGTGCAGCCAGATTTGATCACTGTATTGGCAGACAGTGCCGAAAATGTAGCTGAGATCGATGTGGCGAGAGCAGAACAAGCTCGTCGGCGGGCGGAAGATATACTCAAAGAAGGTTCCCCAGCAGATACTGATGCGTATTTGAAATTGGAAGCTGCTCTTAGAAGATCTAATTTACGTTTGGAGGCTGTACGCAGGTTTCGAAGTGGGGAGCGAAGCCGAATGCCTTCAATGAGCCAGACCGAAACCGATTAATCTATGGCTGTATTTTCAAAAGATTTAGGGATAGATCTGGGTACAATGTGCACCCGCATTGTAGCCGGTGATAATTTGCTGCTCGAGGAACCAACTGTGGTAGCTATTGCGGTTGAGGAGCAGAAGATTGTCTCCGTGGGGGAAGAAGCCCAAACCATGTTTGGTAAAGTGCCAGACTCTATTGAAGTAGCTCGTCCAATGCAAAATGGGGTGATTTCCGATTATGAAATCACGGAAAAGTTTTTAGAATATATTATTCGCAAGGTCAGTGGCTCGAATCGCTTTTTTCGACCAAAAGTAATGATTACTGTTCCCTTTGGCGTGACTAGTGTCGAAAGCAGGGCAGTCCACGAAGCAATTTTGCAGGCAGGCACACGGGAAGCTTATTTAATCCAGCAGCCGCTGGCAGCTGCCTTGGGTATGGATCTACCGATCGGAACCCCGTCGGGGAATATGGTCTTATCCTTGGGGGCAGGGACAGTTCAAGCCGCAGTGCTGGCTATGTACGGAATTGTAGCAGCAGAATCGCTGCGAGCTGGGGGCATGCAATTGGATGAAGCCATTGTATCGTACATACGCAAGAAGTATGGATTGATCATTGGTACAGCGACTGCGGAGAAGGTAAAACTTGAATTAGGCACGGCTGTTCGCCAAGAAGAAGAGCGCAGTATAGAAATTCAAGCCCAAGATCAGGTCAGCGGCCTTCCACGTCCATTGAACTTGACGAATGATGACGTCATGGAAGCGCTTACTGATCCTTTGAAGACCTTTGTCGAAACCGCCCGTAAAGTGTTGGAGAAAACACCACCTGAACTCGTATCCGATATCATCGATCGCGGTGTGGCGATCTGCGGTGGAGGAGCATTTCTCCCGGGAATCGACCGCTTAATGACGAAAGAGCTGGGTGTACCAGCCTATCTGGTTGATAATCCTCTGACTTGTATCGCAGAAGGGGCGGCGATTGCTTTGGATACCAACATTTTCCCTAAGATTCAACGGAATTTACCCCCTATTTAAGAAATTAATAGGTTTTTTATGGGGGATTGAAATAAATTTTCCAGAGTGATCTTCTCAATATTACTTTTATCTAGTAATAAGCCATCCTGAGGAAAAATAAGAACTCAATCGGATCAGAATAACATTAAACGATCCGACCACCCATTTGTGGGCTGATGTTATGCTCTGGGTAGATTTCGCTCAGTGAGATAAATTTTTTGGCACTACAAGTAATAAGTCATCCGCTGCAGGTGAATAACAGGATCTATGTGCTGGACATGGACGTTCTCTGGAACCGTGAGGTTGATAGGGGCATAATTCAAGATAGCTTTCACACCAGCTGAGATGAGTTGATCAGCAACTTCCTGGGCTACCTCGTTGGGAGTAGCTATCATGGCAACCTTTATCCCCGCTTTACCAATAGTAGGACCAAGATTTGCAATATCTTTAACGGTGAATGATCCCACTTGAATACCGATCTTGTCAGGATCATTATCAAAAATCATGGTCACACGCATTCCACGGTTGGCAAAACCCTGGTAGCGTGCTACAGCTGAACCAATATCGCCCGCACCGACGACAGCGATATCCCAAACTCGATCGACTTTCAAGATTTGGCGGAGTTGCTCAGCCAGGAAATCGATAGAATAACCCGTACCTTGCTTCCCAAACTCACCGAATTGGGATAGATCTTTCCGAATTTGAGCTGCAGAAATTCCCAATCGTTCACCTAATTCCTGCGAAGAGGTGACATGGCGATTTTCCGCGAGCATGCGCTGCAGTGCACGCAGGTATATTGGTAAACGACCGACCACGATATCAGGGATAACTTTTTCTGGCATGTTGGCTCCTTTGAGGGGTTTATCTAGTTTACTGGTTGTGCTGTATTTGTGCAAACCCCCACAATGATAACACAAATTTTACACAAATTTAGTACGGGTTGGATTCAATGACAACGCTTTGTTTCTTTTATCTGCCTCTGCCGCGCTGGTATAATCAGACGAAGTTCAAAAAGCTAAAAATCAGAATTGAGAAGCCAAAGAATGTTTATTGATGAAGCTCGCATTCAAGTGATATCTGGAAAGGGTGGGAACGGAATTGTACATTTCCGCCAGGAGAAATATGTACCTTTGGGCGGACCGGATGGAGGTGACGGTGGGCGCGGGGGAGATGTGATCTTTGAGGTCAAGGCAACATTAAATACTTTATCATCTTTTCACCACAACCAGCGCTTCCAGGTAAAGCCGGGAAAAAATGGAGGAGGAAACAACAAGACAGGTCGTTCCAGCGAAGACCTGGTGATTTTCATACCTCCAGGCACTCTGATTTATGATGATGAGACCGGCGACCTAATCGGTGACCTAATATCCAGTGGGGAGCGTATAGTCATCGCAGAAGGTGGGCGTGGTGGGAGGGGGAATGCTCGTTTTGCAAACTCTCGCAACCAGGCACCACGCATCGCTGAAAAAGGTGAACCTTCCCAAACCCGTCAAATTCGATTGGAACTGCGGTTAATTGCAGATATTGGCATCATTGGCGTACCTAATGCTGGAAAATCGACATTTCTATCTGTCGTGACTAATGCCAAGCCCAAGATTGCGGCATATCCTTTCACCACTCTGGAGCCCAACCTGGGGGTGGCTGATTTGGGAGAAGATTTTAACCTGGTCCTGGCAGATATCCCTGGATTGATTGAAGGAGCTCATCAGGGTATAGGTCTGGGACATGAATTCTTGCGTCACATCCAACGAACCCGGGTGTTAATCCATATCCTAGATGGGCTTGCAGAAGACCCTGTGCTTGACTATGCCCAAATCAACAGTGAATTGGCACTTTTTGATCCATTATTAGGGCAAAAACCACAAATTGTAGCCTTCAATAAAATCGATATGCCAGAAGCTTTAGAACGTTGGCCAGATATTGAAGAAAAATTATTGGAGCATGGTGTAGGAGGGGAAATCAAACCGATGGCCATATCTGCTCTGGGAAGAAAAAATGTAAAGGAATTATTGTATAAAGCATCCCAGGTTTTGGCAGAGACCCCACCAGCGGTTGAAGAGCAAAGTTTGCCTGTGTATAGGATGGAAACTGACCCCAAGGATTTCAGTGTAGAAAAAGAAATCGGCGGTTGGCGAGTGAGAGGTGCTGCTATTGAACGGGCGGCAGCAATGACTTATTGGGAGTATGATCAATCGGTGAGGCGCTTTCAGCGCATCCTGCTCACTCTGGGTATCGATGAAGAACTGCGCCACCTGGGGGTACAGGAAGGTGATATGGTATTGATCGGAGAATATGAGCTCGAGTGGTCAGATTGATGGAGTTCAATTAATAATGATCCATACATACACTAAGGTAGATAAAAGAGTTCCATGAAGTTAGGTATATACGGGGGCACATTTGATCCGCCTCATCTAGCGCACTTGATCTTAGCGGAAGAATCGCTCTACCAGCTGAATCTTGATAGGATTTTATGGCTGCTAACGCCAGAATCACCGCTGAAGCCAGATATGCAGATCTCATCATGGGAGCAACGTTTGGAATTGCTCGAAGCAGCGTTGGATGACAATCCAAAATTTGATGTCTCCAGGGTAGACATCGACCGTCCTGGTCCCTATTATGCTCATGAAAGTATGAAAATTCTGGTTGAATTTCATGAGGGAGATCAGTTGATCTACTTGATGGGAGGGGATTCATTGGGTGATCTGCCAAAATGGGAGCGACCAGATGAATTCGTAAAAAACTGCCACCAAATTGGGGTTATGCAGAGACCCGGGACGGACATCAATCTTGAATACTTAGAGCACACAATTCCTGGAATCCATTCAAAATTAATATGGGTAGAATCACCGTTGATGGAGATTTCAGGCAGGATGATAAGGGAAAGATTGAAAATTGGAGAGCCAGTGCGATATTTTCTTCCTAACGCGGTATATGAAATTATTATTGAAAAAGATTTCTACAATTCCAAGAATCAGGGGAAGTAATTCGGTTTGAGGTAAGCAGGAGCAACCCAGAATCCTCAATTTAATTTGTGATATTCTAGGAGAAATTTTTTGGTTAGGGGGTGATGCGGGAGAAAATCAGCTCAGCCAATCTTACCAGGGAATCCTGTTGATCGGAATTGGGGAAAGTTGAACCTTGTCCATGGAAAGTGAGTGAAACCATGACCGGATCAGGCAGGTCTGATGAAGGTTGGTTGACTGTGTTTTCGCTAAAAAGTGTGAGCGAATCGATTAACAATTCGTATTCTTCTTCTGAAAGAATCTCCTGCAAATTAACAGTAGCCGAATGCAACTCACCTGATTCGCACCAACAGGCTTGAGCTGTGTCTGGTAAAAAGATGACTAATCGATCGCATATGCCATCCTTGCCATCTTCTCTGGTCCAAATGAGTCCTTGAGTAGCGGGGTGAACCTGGCTACCAACTTCATTGGAGTGGTAGGCGAATTGAAGTCCTTTGGCTTCTAAAAGGACAGCGTACCCAGGAGTGGACTGGTGAATGCATTCTACTCCTGGCTGTTCAATACCTAGGCAGGTATCAGGCCATTCAACCATGTTGCTGTCAATTATTTTCACCTGGTCCGGATCAATATAGATTGTTTGAAATTGGCCAGCAATTGAAGTTTTATCGGGGATGTTTAATGGGTTAATCGGATCTACCTCATCTTCACCCGGTGATTGGCTGGTTTCATTTGGTTGATCAAAATCTTGAGCTGCAGGTGGTGTGCTGCAAGCAGCTAGAATCAGCAACAATGAGATTAGGAGTAATGTAATTTTGGTCAAAATAATTGAATTCCTATGGTTTTCCTCGCGGGAGCATCAAGAATCCAGGTAAATGCTCTGCAGGTGTATCCAAATTAGTGGTACATCATCCCACCCGTTATAGGTAATTGATCCAGATAAAATAACATTCCTTTCAATTTCGTCAGGACTCATCATCTATTAGAACGAATATGAGATGGGATTGTTACACCCCTCAAGTGAAAAGTTCGCTCTCTAGATAGTATGAAAAAAGCCAGACAAACCAAGAACATGGTAGCTCTGGCTGAATTTAATACTAACCCGGGAAGGTTACTATATTATGCGTTTCTAATGGGATTTTAGTAAATATTGCCTGGACTGACCTCAAAGGCAAAGCTATGATCAGTTATTGGAAGACTCAGCCATCGCGGGGACGAGCCTGATCTACTTTAAGTGGTCGCTCATCCACTTCCTTGCCGTTCATTCCTGCGATGGCCGCCTGACCTTCACTATCATTCGGCATTTCCACAAATCCAAAACCGCGTGATTGACCAGTGTGGCGATCTTTAATAATGGTGACAGAACTTACCTCGCCATATTCTTCAAAGGAGGCTTGCAAGCCAGCTTCTGTCGTCTGCCAGTTGAGATTTCCGCAATAAATGTTCATTGGTTACGCTCCAAATCTATAATCCGAAGGGAATTCCCTCAGTGATTATGTCCAGGTTGATGGACATGACCGTGAGTTAACTCCTCACCAGTTGCTTCCCGCAAACCGGCAATTTTGATCAGGAAATGCAAAGTTTCACCGGCGAGAGGATGATTGAAATCAAGGATAACAGTATCAGGTTGAATTTCCACAATGTGAGCTTCGATGGATTCTCCGCTTTCACTGTCGCGCATCCTCACGGATTCGCCAACCTCCAATTTTAGAGAAGCTGGGAACGTGTCATGGGGATATTCTGCAACACTTTCAGGATCGCGTTCCCCATAGCCAAGTTTCGGTGGCACAGTAACTTTTTTCTCATCCCCAACTGATAAACCTTCGAGTTTGCTCTCTAATCCTGGTATTATATTTTTGTGGCCATGCAAATATTCAAGGGGAGTTCCCTCCTCCGAGCGATCTATTTCACGGTCGTTATCGAGGGTTAGCACATAATCCAGGCTGACAACAACATTCTCGGTAACAATTTTATTGCTTTCCGTCATAATTTATGAGCTCCAAGTACGGGAAATCAGATTTCCTAGATTTTTTCTGGCTGAATTAATATTCGATCACAGGGGAATGAAAAAGACAAGCCAGAGTACATAAGCCTGACCGGTCAGTATACGCTTCCGAAACAGAACTTAGTATATTCTTACTTGATTATACACTTTTTTCGAGAGCAAACCAGATGATATTGGAGAAACTTACTCCAATACAATAGAAGGACAGGATGTGAAGCAATTTGGTGGAAACGGATATGATACCGCCCTCTGCGGGTGAAAGGTAAATAAAAATAGTCCAATCACCCTTATCTGAAGTGGGCAATTACATTTGGAAATAATATCTCTTACTGAATTTCTGCAATAAATTGGGGAGGCGCTGCTGAAAGAAGATCTTAGAAAGTGATCGGAAGTTGCAGAACCAGTGTTAAATTAATTCTGTGCGCGGATTATGGGAAAGCGCACGACTAATAAGAACGCAGCCGTGAGCAAGATCAACGCATTAATCTGAACCGTAAGAGGTGCACCAATTTGCTCTGCAAGAGCGCCATTAATCAAAGAGCCTATTGGCATAAATCCAAAAAATGTGAAGGTGAAAATACCCATTACCCTGCCGCGTAGTTCATCTGTCACGCTGGTTTGCACAAGGGTGTTGCTCAAGTTAACGACTACCATGAAACCCCAACCTGCGCCCAACAAAGTCAGGAACGAAGTAGGGAGAATGCGGGTGAAGGAAAATAAAATCAAGAAGATTGGCATCACGAAAGTACCAATGGTGAACAATTTTCCTTTGGAGTAGGATTGACCAATGGCTGCGATCAACAGTGCACCTGATAATGCGCCTAACCCTCGAGCGGTATGTAAGAATCCATTGGTGGTAGCATCACCGCCCAGCACATCCACCGCCCATACCGGGAGCAAGGTTACAAATCCAAGTCCAGCAAGGCTGAGTATTCCTAAGTTGATGATCAGTATGCGGATGGTAGGTTTGCGAGCAGCAAATCTTAATCCTTCTTTGACCTCTGACAAAATTGATATTGCCCGGTCGACGGGCTGGAAGGGAGCCAGCTTCATCAAAAGCAGAGCAATAATCACGGCGATGAAAGTAAATCCATTGATTGTGAAACACCAGGCTGGGCCAAAGGCAGCATAGGTGATACCAGCAACCGCAGGACCGAATACGGTGGCGGTATTGATCATGGATGAATTTAGGGCGATGGCATTGGTTAAATCTTTCCGGTCGACTAGATCTGTGACGAAAGCTTGACGAGCTGGTGCGTCAAAAGCATTTGCGCATCCGAGAAAAAATGCCAGCACGATAATTTGCCAAGGCTGCACTAATTCTGTGAAGGTTAAGGCAGCCAGGATAAATGCCAGGAGCATCATGGCGACCTGGGCGATCAGGAGGATCGTGCGTCGCGGAAACCGGTCAGCTATGGCGCCTCCATAAATCATAAACAACCAAGATGGTACACCATAAGCAAAGCCAACATAACCCAGGTAAATTGGGGACCTGGTTAAATCAAAAATTAAGTAGCCTTGAGCTGAGCGCTGCATCCAGGTACCGAACAGCGATACTGTTTGACCTCCAAACCACAATCGATAGTTGTAATACTGCAGCGCCGAGAAAGTCTGCCTAATCAAAGATGAAACTCTCGATGACCTGCGAAGACTATTTGGGAGTGGCTCGGGAGCGGTTTTGGTTTCGGAGGGATTCAAGATTTATTGTAGGTGCTGGGTTTGTGAAATCCGAAACATTATAACCCCAAACCGCGTATGGATGTACAGATATTATGAAAATGATAAATGAATAGGTTAACCTGGTTGAAAAATATCGTCAAACAAAGTTATGAGCGAAGGTCATGTCGTGCAGTTTATTCTTCGGAGGCACCTGGCTCGTGGAATTTGACCGTACGGATTACAGCTTCGAATGCCTGCCTGCCTTCTGGCTCCCATCCCTCCCCGGTAGATACGTCTGGAGAAATTGCCAAAGCATAGAATATTTGATCTTCGGCCGGTGCCACAATCAAGATGCGACCTGTGACAGTGATCTCCCCATACAAACCTGTGACCTCAGCTGCCAGACCTGGTAATCCACCAACCAGGTATTGATACGATTCATCGGTCTTGAATTCAACCAAGGTGAGCGAGATGAGTTCAATGAATTGCTCAAAATCAGCCTGAAGTTCTTCCTCGCGCTCAATCTTGCCTCCCAGGAGCGAAAATACTGTATCTCCGTCGTCACTGGTCAGGGTTGCCTGGTTGCGTCGATATGTTTTTTTATACCCAATTGGCGCTTTGAAGGAAAAACCACCTTCAAAAATCATCTCTTCTCTTCCTAATCTGAGGGGTATCTTGGCTGTCGCAATTGGACCAGAGATAGGAATTGGTTCGGGGGTCGGTTCAACAGTAGGAGTGCTGGTTGAAGTTGGAGTAATTGTCGGAGTTGGTGTCGTGGTAGGGATAATTGTCAAATTTGGGGTAGGAGTGGTAGTTGGAAACATCTGCACAGCTCCTACACAGGAGGAGAGCAGGAATGCAGCCAAAATTATGATCGTGCCTGGAAAGCGGAAAGTATTAATGATAAATCCCTTGAATGACACCCTACGGGCAATTAGGAGAATTACATTAAGCATAACGGAAAATTGAGTGCTTGGCAAGTTATTCATGGGTCGGATAATGAGTTCATAGATATTTTTAATTTAACAAACAATGTTTGGTAATTTTGAACACCTATAAAGAGTATTATGTAATTGGGAGCAGGCTCCCCAATCAAAGAAAATTGTAAATTGAATGGAATGATTTCTTTAGAGGAATGGGGAAGGATAAATGGCAATGAAACTGGCATCCGTTAAGGATGGCATGTTTCAAAGAGCACTAAGTTTCCCAATTTCCTGAACGTCAACCGGTATGCCATCAATTGTGGTTGGGATCCGCCCTTCAGGAGGTAATAAATTGGATGGGATTTTATTATCTACCATGACTACCAGGGCTAAGTTTTGGGTGGAGATTCCTGCTTGTCTCTGAAAACCGACCGCAACCCCGACGACATTGGGTTTTGAGAGCAGATCTGCCTTGTGGTCATGCATAACTGTCGTTATACGATCGGTTTCGGCTTTTAAATCACGCTCTGTTTGTTCGGGACTCATATTTCCACTTCCAAACAATCCAGGACGGCCTGGATGGGATTAAAAATTGTGGATTGAGCCGAACCAGCGAATAATAACCCTACGGCGTGCAGTGAATCTCCAGCAACGATTAATGATCCAGAATCACCACCCTGAGACATCGGTCCACTGACGAATTGATTTTCAAAACGGGCAGTGCGATCGCCCCCATAGTTAATTTCTACAGTAGCATTGATCAATGAAATTTGACCTGTAGTAAAACTTGTTGTTCGACCTGATTTGCGGACCGACATTCCCAAATGCCCGATTTCAGTATCCTGGACAGTGCCAATCTCGATGATCTCATCCAGGACATCACTATCATTAATGGGCTTGGCAACTGCAGCATCCACCAAATTTACTGCCTGAGGATCGGTTTGTAAGGTGTTGAGACGGTGTTTTGATCCAAGCCAATTTGCGACAGTATTTCCAACGCTGGCATAGGTATCTGCTATATCACAGGACCCTGGTTCTGTGGCAAATTCGATAGGACAGAATCGTTCAAGGTGAGCAATTGAATCCTCTGTGGTTGAGCCACCATCAATCGGTCCAGGTTGGAGGATCAGATCACCTGGATCGGCATCATTGCTGTTGGCGATAACGTGATTGTTTGACAGGATCAGGCGTTCCCCTGTACTGCGATCACGTACGACAGCTCCCAGCGTACCTGCAGTGATCTTATAATGACCAATGCTCACCCCTCCCGGTGCAGGTCTCCAACGATTGGTACGGGACTGGAGGGCGCGCAGCTCACCGACTTCGATTACATCGACTTTGACTCCAGACACATTTTTCGGAAGCACAGCTTGCGGGGTAAGTGCGGACAAAGGTAATTTTTGGCTGACCATGACAACAATGGCATAATCACCAGTTTGTTGTCCACCTTTGACCTGGTAGCCAACACCTACGCCAACCACATTCTGCATGGTTAAGAGATTACCCTTAGATACTTCTTTTACCCGGGAAATTTCATCTGTAGGAGCCATGTGTCCTCCTGGTATTTATCGCTATTATCAAATATTACCTAGTAAGAAAAATTTGTCTGCCCGTTCGATCACATTTTACCATTTTTGATCGTTTTCGATCTGCTCAAGGGCAAGCGTGATGATTCAGGGAAATAAGACCTTAGAACGGGAAAGCGTTGCTCCTCTTTCAGGGAGGTACGTCAAACATAGGGGATCGCGAGTTCCATTATCTGCTGTTTTAAAAAATATCCCAACTGGCCGTGACGGGCGGTATTTTAAAGGCTTGAGCAAAGCTGAGTTTCCGCGTACTGGACTGAGAATGGAGATAAACCGGTTGTTCAAATCGAAATCACTCGATTGGGTTCCGGGTTGAGGGAATTGGGTTTGGCTGACAGGGTCATCACCGAGAAATGCCCTGTAGCGAGCCATGCTTTCCACCAAGTTTGTGACTAAGATCGCGACGCCAGTTATACCCAGAATACCATTCTTATGGAAGTCATCAGAGATGGAGGGAACTCGCAACTCACGAGGTGTGCTGTCATCGATCAGGAAAGGTAAATCAAGGGAGCTGGGGACAGCAGTGCGCCATGCGATCTCTTGGCCATCTGGGCGCAAACGACCACCGCTTATGGGATCAGTGAAATGAGAGCCACGCGCCATAAGTAAACTGATTTCCTGGTCCAAATCCCCTGAAAGCATGCAAAAATCTGCCATCCCGATCCCGCTTGCCAGGTCATCGATCAATCTGCGGTTGATGGCGGTATCATCCCCGATGTAAAGGCCTAATAAATGCAGCTTTTTCAGCAAGAATAAGAAAGATAACCTGGATGACTTGGTGGTAGAAAGAAGCTCCAGATAGGTACAATCCGGGAATGGTATAAGTGCATTGTGAGTCGATCCCCCGCTGTGAACACCACCCGGGATTACCGAGAATCCCAATTGGGTGAACTGCCGGGTAGCGATCTGGAGATCGCTGACTACCAAAATGATATGGTCAAGGGCTAATCTGTTCATATCCGATCAACCGATCTGTTGCAGGTTTGGATAAATGGCTTCAATTGTAGAATTCCTGAATCGATCGAAAGACTCAGTCTTGGTGATGCGTAGGTTGGAGGAGTTCTAATAACTGTTGAGTCGAGGCAGCTACCTCTGTCACCGCTTGATCAAAAGCTGTTTGGTTGGCTCGAGAAGGTTGCCGGTAACCACTCACCTTGCGAACATATTGCAGTGCGGCAGCATGAATCTCATCCTCGCTGGGAAAGTGTTCTGGATCACGTAATTTCTTAATTGATCGACACATCAGATGATAATATATCCTCTCTGCTGTATTAGTTGTTCCATGGAGTTGGTAAGTAAGTTGGAGTACTCCACATTTTGAATATTAGCTGGATGCAATAAATCCGTTTGTTGGAGTTCATTCAATATGATGACCAGCAGCTCGTAGAGCTTTCAGGGCTTGGTTGTAATTTACATCCTGGATAAAAATGTAATCTGTATCGAACGTAGAGCTGGTGAGCAAACTGATTTGAGCAGCAGCCAGGGGTGCAGTCAGAGAAGCTAACACGCCAATCTCATCGAAATTAAATGGACCTTCAACCTTTAACGCTCGCCAACCTGGTTGGCAGGGTATATGCTCAGGAATTTGCTCATGAAGGCAAATGATGGATAATTCTTCTGGCGTTCGGGTGATCGAATATATATCACCCTTGAATACCCATTCTGGTGGGCTTTTTTGTGGATCGAGCTGGCAGATGGCATAAGCACCCCAGAGTGAGGTTAGCTTCAGGTTCCTTTTCGGAACATCAATCATGAAAATCTCTGCTCTGCTGGTAAATATATGAACAATAATCCCAGAATCCTTAATTGAGCTGAGAAGTCCACGAAAAATCCAGAATCTCGATCATGGTAATCAGTGGTTAATATTGGATTACTCGTGGTAGCTCTTTAGCTTGAGCGATCCAAGCCTCGACCTGGGTTTGGGCAGGCAGCTTTCGAACAAGCTGTTTGATTTCATTGACAGAACTCATTTTTTCATACAAATTGAGAGCATTGCGGTGTGCTAATTCCATTACGGTATCGACACCGGATTCTTCTAGCAGGTCAGCATATTCTGAGCCAACACCTTTGATCCGGTAAAGATCGATATGGTTTATCCATTCTAGAATCAGCAAACCGCTGATCTCACTGCGTTTTGCGATTTCACTTCTACCATGGGTATTTGCACCTTCACGAAGTAAGGTAAGGGGAGTTTGTATACCCATATCACTGAGCTTACCCGCATAAACCGGACCAATTCCCTCGATGTATTCCAGAGGTTGTTTGAATTTTTCCAGGTCCTCAACATTGGTCAGACCGAGGAATTGGAGATCGGTATTTAGATCTGGAACGGTGTCTGCTGTAGCTTGGGAGATTTCGGATGTTTCCCCTGCTTCGGATTTAGTTGTACTTTCAGGAAGTGCATCTGCCTCTGATTCAATTTTTCTTCTCAAGCTGAAGGCATCTACTAAAGCCAGCAACCCACCAATGATTGCCAATATCCCTAAAACAAGTGGCAGAGAGATGGTCGCCAATAACGGCCTGGCGAGCAGAATCACACCCAATAAGATGCTTAGAACTCCCAGCACACCTTTCCCCCAACCAGCCCCCCGAAAGGCATGAATGAGGTTGATGAAACCGATGATGATGGCGAAAACTGCGATTACCAGGACGAAAGTTGTTGGAACGATCAGTGTTGACCAGAGAGGGTGTTCAATAATGGCAATCCCAGCCAGGATGCCGATGATGCCTGAAAAGAGCTTCAACCCCCAGGCGGAACTATCAATGAAGATCGCGATGATCGATATTATCCCAGTGAACAGGAAATAAAAACCCAGTAGACGAACCAGCACTGCGAGGGTGCTGCCCGGATTGATCAGCAACAATACCCCTACAATTATAGCGGCAATACCTTCGATTAATATCAACCACCAAGGAACGGAAACTGATTCTGATCCAGCTGTTTTCGTGTTCGTAGTCATTTTTAATTCTCCTTTTTATATCCGTTCATATCTCTAAAGTACAAACATTGTAGACATAACTTTACTCACAAATTGTTCCCTGTCAAGTTTGGTTACCAGGGAGAATGGCAGTATTCTCTCAGCAAAGGTTTTATGGGAAGGCGACCTTAAGGGGAAGGTTTGAAATGGAAACTAAAATCTCCGAGACCTTCGAACCCGAGAACAGTAAAGGGGTAAGGCAGGTAATGACCGCTGGGATAGTCAAAATTTGGATCTTCTGGGGAATCCAAAAATCTTTGAGAGTCGGTGAAAGAATATGCCGTCAGTGGAAGATCAGACACAACATCAATGGATATATCACCTGCTGTGGCAACACTGTAACCATTCTCAATGGGTTGGTATTTATAAAGATTGCTCCAGCCAGGTGAAAATCTGCGCCATGGATCGATCGCAACAGGAATGCGGCCAATTATAGTATCAGAGCTGTGATAAGTTATGATCAATCCATTATCCGAAAAGTAATAGGTCTTTTTTACTTGCTGACCTGGGGAGGTAAAGGTGATTTTGGATCCTTTCAAGGAGACCTGGTACTGAGGCCAGGGTGGGGGCGAATCTGCAAAAGCGCCATGAATGCCAGCCGGGTCAGCGCCTTCATGCGCCTCCATTTGCCATGTTGATGGGTCACCTAGACCGACGATCAATTGCGATGTCGGAGCGATTATTTGGTGTATTCCAGATTCGGTCCGGTAAAAGTAAGCGATCAAGCGAGCTCCAAGCAGATCTATCACCGCAAATTGATCTTCTGAAGTGAGTATGCATTCCGGAATCCCATCTTGATCAGGATCTGTGAGGCAATCCTGACTAGAGTAGGGATTATCT
>JALHTN010000026.1 GCA_022865865.1 Anaerolineales bacterium | reverse complement strand
TTATTATAAGCCTGGTAATCCTCCATGGAGCTGAACTCCATTGACAGGCCATAGTCAAAATCATTCTTCTTACTGATCTGCCGCAGACATTCGAAATTCATTACTTTCGGAATGTCCCCAAGTTTCTGAGCCGCGCGTAGAAAATCGAGTTCCTCTTGAGAACCTGCCGCGTGTTTGAGCTTAAATACTACTGTGTGACGAATCATTGCTGCTCCTTGGATGTATAACCCTTGATTAGGTAGATAAAATCGTAATTCGTAGATTAGCTGCTTAATTGAATAAATAATTGTATCAGTATCTTTCCAAGTTGATCGCTCACCTGACAAAGCAGGAAGAGAGAATACCAGGATTATGGCCGTACCGTTGGAAAATTATCTGAATGATAAGATTGAAGCCCTCCCATCAACAGGAGTGCAAAAAAAGCATCAAAAGCAGTCGCAGTGGGACTCGAATGTCATCCCCGCAGGCCTGTCCCGCTTCGTGGGATTTGTCCCGGCCTTAGCGGGAGGACCCTCGACCTCATGGGCCAGGGTTCAAGCTCTGGTAGCAGGGGAACAGCATTGTTTTACTGCCAAATCCGCCTCTACCACAACATTAAACCAAGCCGGATGCAGAGATTCTTTTGTGCGTCAACCCTCGAAGATCATTGCATCCAATCATATATCAAGATCAAACTTGATAAGTTAATGTTTATACTTTACGCTGATTTAATCTGCGTCTTCTCTCGCACACTCAACAAATATCTTGCCTCGAGCAGCTTCTGGTACTTATCTGCAAGTTTTGCCTGATCTGCTGATAGAAATGCTTTAAGCAGATCCCCCTCCAGCTCAGCGATTTCGAGACGCGTATAGTAATCCAGCATTTCCTTTAAATGTGCAAGCACAATCTTCCCGGTAAGAACGGGATGATTATTGGTGACGTTCGCGTCGGAAAATCCAATGCCGTGCTCAAGTTCGATTTCAAGCCCTCGCTTAAAATCCTCAACGGATACCTCTAGGGCTTCTCCTCCAACCAATTCTCTTATGATCTCTGCCTCGCTATATTCAATTTCTGCATTGGATAACTTTGTCCAATCATGAATACCAAGCTGATCACAAACTCGTTGAACTTCTTCTTTTGAAACATATTCCGGGATTTCCATTTGAACCTCCAGGTATTAAACTTCCACAGAGATGCCTAAAATTAGCCTGTGGTTAATCCGAGCGCAAAGCGGACGGTTTGACTAATTATAATATGGCAAATATGCTTTATCACATCCTTGTGGGACCAATCATCCGCATTAATTCATCAAGATAAGTATCAGAGTGGTCCTGTTAGTTAGAACTACTTTCTGTAAAAATAAGTTATAAAAGAACAATAGGTTAGGTGTATCTTATAGAAGCCACCAACTTCAGAAAGCGATTTGGTAATATCCCAAGAATGGTAATTACAGAAATACCCTTGCCTATTTTTTTTCCCTCTCGGCACTCTCAGTATTTCGTATCTTCTCGAACTTATAAAGCTGTTCCCCCTTCTATGAAAGCTGCGAAACTATCCGAGCCAATTTAATCGCATATTTTCAAGAAAAGGAAATCAGATATTATTATTGAATTTCTAATAAAAACTAATTCTTGACGCCCTCGAGAAGGCACCTGTAGTATCCCCGCAGCTTTCTTTTTCGCATCTTCCAGCCCTCGGTCATTACGGGCGGTTGTTTGTATAATGGCATGTTCAGCCATTTTTGATATTACTGCAATACCCGTAGTTATTGTTCAGAATAGGTTCCAGCCAGGCATAGTGGCCCACCCACCACTGATCATAATTCTAGTATTATTTTCAATGCGATCAAGTTGAGACCCGACATTAACTGCTCGATTGGGAAATAACTTGCATCTTTCCCTCTTCAGAAAATACCGCAAGCCCAGCCAATCCGCATTTGTCTGCATGCTTAAGCTCTGGCGTGAAATCCGCTGTGCTTGATGATTCTGTTGGACCGGTCATTATCACTCGATAACACTTTCCATCCAGGTTCGTAATAATTTCCAGTGCATTCAAATGCTTACGCAATTTATCGGGTAGTGCCTGAGCGTAGAAACTCCACTGCGTGTGTATACCTTTATGTAAGTACACGCGAGTGCCCCATTGCCGTTTAAAATTAAACACCCCGTCAGACG
>JALHTN010000273.1 GCA_022865865.1 Anaerolineales bacterium | reverse complement strand
TGTTTTTGTTCAATTATGAGGCTGATGCCAGAGCTCCGCTGCAGCTATTTTTATGCTAGACTGGTAGCTCAGGTAATGGATAACTATCATGACGATGCCACTGGTAGTAACTAAGGTCAAAGTGCCGCCTGTTCGTGAAAACCGGGTTCTGCGGCCGCGACTTCTGGCACAGTTAAGGGCTGGTTTAGGATGCAAACTGACTTTGGTCTCCTCTCCTGCGGGCTTTGGGAAAACCACGCTCTTGAGTGAATTCGCAGTCGAATGCGACCGCCCTGCAGCCTGGTATTCAATCGATGAGGAAGATGATGATAGCAACCGGTTTTTATCTTACTTGATTGCATCACTGGAGACAATTGAACAGGGTTTTGGGGAATTTTTATACCCATTGCTCCAGACACCCAAGCCTGAACGCATAGAAACTCTGTTAGCTATTGTTATTAATGAGATCGAAGCTGCATTCCCCCCTTTTGTCCTGATTATCGATGATTACCATCTGATTTCATCACCAGACATTCACCAGGCAATAGGCTATCTGATCGAGCATCTACCCGAGCAAATGCACATGGTGATTGCCACGCGTGCTGATCCACCATTAGCGCTATCTCGTCTACGGGTACGTGCGCAGCTGTCTGAAATACGCGAAAATGACCTGCGCTTTACCAAGGCCGAGGCAGCAGAGTTCCTCAACCAGGTGATGGAACTCGACCTTGCCGATGAGCAGCTGGCAGTAATGGAGCGACGAACTGAAGGTTGGGCCGCAGGTTTACAGCTGGCAGCACTTTCGCTGCAGGATCAAGCGGACAAAGAGCGATTTGTCGAGGCTTTTGCTGGAAGCAACCGCTACATCCTGGACTATCTTGGCCAAGAGGTGCTGGACCACCAGGATGGACAGGTTCGAGATTTCCTTTTGCAAACTTCGATTCTCGAGAGATTAAATGCGTCGTTGTGTGAGGCCGTGACCGGAGCATCCAACAGCCAGGAAATTCTTGAATACCTGGAGAGGAATCACCTATTCATTCTTCCCTTGGATCAGGAGCGAACCTGGTATCGCTACCACAGTCTCTTCCAGGATTTTTTGCTTAAATCCCTACAGAGATCACAATCCGATCAAATCGCTGTACTCCATCAGAAAGCGAGTATTTGGTATGAAGGACAGGGATATGTGGATGAAGCGATCGAGCACGCCTTATCTGCTGGTGATCACCAACGGGCGATGGATTTAATCGAGGCGACCGCGGAGCTGAGATTAATGCGCAGCGAAGCAAGTTCAATTATCCGCTGGATAGAAACATTGCCAGAAGAAGTTGTCTTATCAAGACCTACTTTATGCCTGACGGAGGCATGGGCATTGATGCTGCGCGGTAGTCCTTTGGAGAAGGTTGATTCACGGCTGAAAGTTGTAGAAAGCGCGCATGTCGTCGATCAGGTACTTGGTTCAGCAGCCGCCTTGCGTGCTTTTCTGTCTTCCATCAAGGGGGATGCGGAGATGAGCCTTGAGCTCTCTCTCCGCGCTCTGCAATTAATACCCGAGGATCATCTGTTCTTGCGCAGCATGGTAGCCGATAATCTGGGCATGGTCTATCTGATGAGGGGCGATTTCGAGGCCTCGATAGAAAGTTTCGCTCAAGCAGCAGAGATCAGCCGCCAGGCAGGGAATATCATGATCGCGGTTGGGGCGCTGTGCAACATGGCCGGTATATGGATGCTCCAGGGTCAATTGAAGCGCGCCTGGTCAGCAAATGAACAGGCGTTGGAGTTAGCCACCGATAGGCGTGGGCGTCGGCTCCCGGTCGCAGGGAAAGCCTTATTAGGTCTCGGAGAGATTGCGAGGGAATGGAATGATCTCGACGCGGCGACTGGGTATTTGAATGAAGGCTTAGAGTTATTCAGATTGTTTGGGGAGCTCGGTTCTGTTTTGTCCTATGTTACCCTGGCGCGCATCAAAGAAGTCCAGGGGGACTTGGACGCCGCCCAGGAGATCGTCGATCTGGCACGCCAGCTGGCGATCCAATTTGATGCCTCGACGATGGATGACGAGCTGGTTGATGCATATCAGGCGCAGCTGTGGATTGTTCAGGGGAAAAATGAGCAGGTGGATGGTTGGGTTGAAGATAAACAATTAAAAAAGCTGGTCACAGAAAATATTGGCCCTTTACGCTTCAATCCGATGTGGGAAATTTACAGCCAAACCCTGGCCAGGGTTTACATTAGCCAGGGAAAATATGATGATGCACTGCGGGTGATCGAACCCATGCTAGAGATAGCGGAAGCAAGTCAGCGGATGAGAAGCGTATTGAGGGTGCACGCTATGCAAGCTGTTATTTACTCTTTAAAAGGGAATACCCAGATTGCCTTGGAGAAACTTGAGAAGGCATTGAATCTTGCCAAAGCAGAGGGCTTCGTACGTACATTCCTGGATGAAGGAAAACCGATGGTTCAATTGCTCTATCAAGCAGCTGCTAGAGGAGTTGTTCCTGATTACGCTGAACACCTCCTGGCTGCGTATGCCTCTTCCAAGCCAGCCGAAGTGTCCATTAGAAGTAAGATGGAGGATCACTTGGTGCTGCTGGAGCCATTGAGCGCACGCGAAAATGAAGTTCTCAAACTGATCGCGGATGGAAAAACAAATCAGGAGATCGCGGTTATGCTGCATATTTCCTTGAGCACGGTAAAAGGTCACATCAGTAATATCTATGGCAAACTATCTGTACACAACCGGACTCAGGCTGTGGCAAGGGCTAATGAATTGGGAATTCTCACTATTAGTTAAGAAGAACCTGTTTTGATAGTGGTTCAGCACAGGGCATTTCCTGTGCTTTTTCTTTTAATCAAGAGATTGTTTGAGGTGGAAATAGTACTCAAACAATACTTTCGGCTGGTTACAACCATACTTCCACTCCTGTATCCTAATATTGGAGGACACATTGAGCAAACTGGAGATTTACGACGAGGAAATAATATTGTGAATGCAGATAACACAAAAGTGTTGAAGGGCTCTTCTCATTACCAAATAATCGTTGAAGGAGAGCTGAATGAGAGCTGGTCAGATTGGTTGGGAAATGTGAAATTAAAAAAAGGTAATCAAGAAATAGACACCAGCCAAACCATTCTGCTCAGTGAAATCCCTGACCAGGCGGCATTGCGAGGTTTATTGAATAGGATATGGGATTTAAATCTGGAATTGATCTCAGTTAATAGGCAGGGAAAAGATTACCACGGAGGAAATGATGAAAGCTAACTATATTCTCCCCTTAGATGATTCCGCATCTTCTCTGGAGATGGTCGATGGTAAGGGCTTTTCCCATTCATGTGGGCTTTCCCGTACCGGGTGGAAAACCTCCACATATTGCCAAATTGCAGACGAGAACGATCTACAGGCCCGCATTCCGGAAGCCTTATATTAAACAATTGTCAAAAGAAGATCTTTCAATCACAAATCAGGAGGTAAAGATGAACAACATCAATGCGATTGAGGTTCACGACTTGTATAAATCCTACGGCAAGGTGGAGGCCTTGCGTGGGGTGAACATTGAGGTAAGAGAAGGTGAGCTGTTCGGATTCCTGGGCCCTAATGGGGCAGGGAAAACGACGACTATCCGCTGCATGCTGGATATGATCCGCCCTCAATCCGGTTCGATCCAGGTTTTGGGGCTTAATCCCCAAAAAAATCCGCGAGCCGTGCATGCCGTGGTTGGATATCTCCCCGGAGAACTGAACATGGAGGCCAACTTGCGCGTAAAGAGTGCACTACGTTACTTCACTGAATTGCGCGGGGACAATGTTGAATCGAACTATATGCACCAATTGGCTGAGAGGCTAGAGCTAAACCTGGATATACCGATCAAGAACCTGTCAAAAGGCAATAAGCAGAAGGTTGGTCTAGTGCAAGCTCTAATGCATAAACCGCGTTTGCTGCTGATGGATGAACCAACCAGCGGGTTGGATCCATTGATGCAGCAAGAGGTGTACCGTTTGCTGAGGGAGGCGAAAACTGCGGGTACGACAATATTCTTTTCCTCGCACATCATCAATGAGGTCGAGAGTTTAGCGGACCGGGTGGCGATCATCAACCAAGGTGTGATCATCGAAGAAGCGGAGCCGGGCAAGCTGGTCAAGATGGAAGTACGCCAGATGCAGATCCGTTTTAAAGATAAGGTTGACGCCAGCCGCCTGGACAAGGTGCCTGGAGTATCTCTGCTCTCTCAAGGAAACGGCGCCGTGGCTACTCTGCGAGTTGAGGGAGATTTGGATAACGTGGTAAAAGCGCTGGGAGAATATCCGGTCAGCGATATAACTCTGCAACGCCAATCGTTGGAGGAAGCATTCCTGGCATATTACAAGACCGAAAGTAAGGAGGTAAATTAACATGTTCACAGAAATTAAACACACTTTGCGCCGTATGCGAGGCGCGATCATTGGATGGGGAATCGGATTGTTCGCTTATGGTTTGATGATGGCAAATTTCTTCACCTCTTTGGAGATGATGGAGGGCTTCCTGGAAAACCTGGAGAATTACCCCCCCGAAATGCTGGCTTTCTTCCCCAATATTCTTGACATCATGTCGCCCAAAGGTTACATGGATACCTATTACTTCAGCTATATGACGCTGTTCATCGGTTTCTTTGCTGTAACTGCCTGCGCGAATTTATTGGTCGGAGACGAAGAAAAAGGCATCCTGGACCTGCTGGTTTCCTACCCGGTGAGCAGGTCGGGTTTCTTCTGGGGACGTTTGCTTGGCTTTCTTGTCGCTACGGCGATCATCCTGCTGGTCAGCTGGTTAGGCTGGCTGATTCCTGCTGAGAGTTCAGGTTTGAATCTCAGTGCGGTCGAGCTGCTGCAGCCATTCTTACCGCTGTATGTGGTCCTGGTGCTTTTTGGCGTCATGGCGCTTCTGTTCAGCATGCTGCTTCCTGCAGCCCGAATGGCTACGGGCCTGGCTGGTGGGTTGCTGCTGGTGAACTTTCTGCTCGTCGGGCTGGCAAACATCAAACCGGAACTGAGTTCGATTTTCGAGCTGACCCCGCTGTATTTTTACCAGGGAGGAGCTGCAATAGAGGGAATTGATTGGGGAAGCCTGTTGGGCCTAATGGGGATAACAATGGTGCTGGCTTTGCTTGCCTGGTGGCGATTTCAGCGGCGAGAGATCCGTGTGGGAGGCGAAGGTGGATGGAAGCTGCCGAAATTAGCCCTTGGTAGTAAGAGAAGTTGATGAAATCTTGCTGCTGATGTCGCGTAAAGGATTTTGTAAGGGTAAGAATCCCTCCTGATAAAGCTGCTGGTAAATGCGGTTTTGGGTGCCGTTTGGCTGGTAGATGGGACCTGCTGAGCTGACCAAAAAAGCTCTGGCTTCCTTTTCATCGCTGTAGACACCGCAGCCGATCCCGGCCACCAAAGCCGCACCAAGCAGTGCTGCTTCACTGAGCGTGGAAACTTCTATTTCACATCCGGAGACATCTGCCTTGATCTGCACCCATTTTTTGAGGCGTGAGCCACCGCCAGATACTTTTAACGAGCTGATTTCTTTTCGTAAGATCTTTTGTGCTGCCTGGCGAATAAATTCCGCTTCGTAGGCTGTGCCTTCAAGAACTGCCTTAACCAGATCCGAGCGCTTGTGAATCTGAACCAGCCCAACAAATGCCCCGCGTGCCTGGATATCTGTGTGGGGAGACCCGCTGCCTGAAAGGTAGGGAAAATACAATATGCCAGTTGGACCTGGGGGAGCCTTCTCGACGAGTACCTCTAATTCCTGGTAAGAAAGCGTAGGATCACCAAGAATTGTGCGCAGCCATTCAATTGAACCTCCGGAGGCTGACATGCCTCCCATCCAGTAGTAGCCTCCACCAGCGACATGGCGGCCGAACACCAGGCCGGATAGATATTCCTCCTTTCCCAATTTATCTCGATCAAAATTTCCAACCAGGGCCTCAGCAGTACCCATCGAATCAAGAGCCAACCCAGATTCGGTGCCAACCGCCGCAAATGCGGCACAAACATGATCGTGACCGCTGATGGCTACCGGGGTGCCTGGAGGTAATCCAATAAGCAGGGCAGATTCTTTCCTTATCCCTCCGATTGGGTGACCACTGGGAACTGCCTGTGGGTATAGATCTGCTCGGAAACCAAATCTTTCCAGCCATTCAATATCCCAGGACAGCTGCTCAAGCTGGAAGGCATAGGTGCGCCCGGCGAGAGAATAATCCGTGGCTATGTTCCCTGTAAGGCGAAATGCGATGTAGTCCGCAGTTGATAGCCAGACACTACCTTCCAGGAGGTGGGGATCTTTCTCGCGCAGCCAGAGCAGTTTTGCCAGGCTGCACTTGAAATTGGGGCGCATACCGGAGTGATAAAATCGGGTCACCGGGTCGCTGTTCTGTTGGATTAATTTTACTTGGGGGGCCGCACTGGCATCATACCAGGGAAGCATGTGTGATCGCGCTTCACCGGTCTGTTTGTCAACCAGCAGACCGGTTTCTGCCATGCTGGCGATACCCACTGTGGCGATCTCGCGGGTATCGAGCCCTTTTGTGACTTCACAGATGATCTTGATGACCGCAGCCCACATTTCTTGTGGGTCATAATATGCGCTGCCTGAGGGTTCTTGATGGGCAACGGTTTGCTGCCTGGCAACACTTTGCAGGCTGCCATCCCTGGTAAATAAACCAGCTTTGGAATGAGTGGTGCCAAGATCGAGACTTAATAACATAATGGCTCGTGGAGGGTCAGGATAATCTGCTACGAAATGACGAATATTTTACTAAGGAATTTTGCTTTGTGGATATCCATCTTTAGAAGCATAAATCGGGTAGTATATATGGGAAAATTAGATCTAAAAATAAACATTCGAATATAATGTCAGTCTGTGCGAAGTAGATTGATAACATATTTTATACCATTCACGGCCCGATCTGGGATAGCAAAAATTATCCAGCAACCGCAGGGTTGAATTTTAAGATATGAGGAAATTTAACATGGAAAGATCAAATCGAATACGCTGGAGTTTATTGACATTTACTTTGGCAAGTGTTCTTGGGATTATAGGTCTTATGCTGCGTGGTCCCTTACCACTGCCGAATGTGGATGTTGATGCTTGGGCAAAGGTAGTATCCAGCGCCAACTATTTTCCAGCCCAAGTACTAACCATCTTTGCTTATGTGATACCTTTCTTTGGTTTTTGGGGATTATATGCCAGGCTTGCCGAGGAGGAAAAGGTTGAACAGGTCGCTTTTTGGGGTTTTATGAATTCTATTATCGGTACATCGTTAGCCATTGCCACCCTTGGTGTGTTCTCCTTTGTCAGCCCCCATCTGGCTGAACTTTACCTCCTGGGTGATAGTCATTTGCCGGAGATTATCACCCAAGTTGCTACTGGGAAACCAGCAGTGATCAATTTGTTTGGAGGCGTTCTTTACCTCTTGGGAACCGGATTGACGGGGTTGGCAATCTGGCGGAGTGAATTTTTCCCAAGGTGGGCTGGCTTGCTGATGGCTGTTCACGGATTATTCCTGGTATTTGGATTTATGTATTTCCCCATTCTTGTGCTGAGCTGGGTGTGTTTACTGATTGCAGGAATTTGGTTGTTCTTGAAAAAATGAACGTTTGACGGCAGCATGGGAGGATGAAGGTTCGCGAAAACCAAGTCTTCCTTTGAAGATAAAGTATTATTATCGCTAATATTATTGAAATTCTTCTGCGAAAATGCGTGAGGTTTGGCAACCTGAACCATGCATGAATTTGATTTGCTGAAGACAGGAGATTGGGTTCGTTGGTTCGAACAAAAATTATGGATAAGAAAATGGATTCACCACAGCTGTTACTCACCAATGATGATGGCATCCAATCACCTGGCTTATGGACTGCTGCCAAAGCTCTATCTGAATTAGGTTTTGTGAATGTGGTTGCCCCGCGGGACCAGTTTTCTGGAGCGGGACGCAGCCTGCCGATTTACTCGGACGGGTTGATCGACCAGCAGAAAATGCTAATCGATGGCAAAGATTGGAATGTTTACGCGGTTGGTGGAACCCCTGCCCAGGCTGTCCTGCACGCTGTTTTTGAAATCTTGCCTGAAAAACCAGTTCTGGCAGTAGCCGGGATCAATTATGGAGAGAACCTGGGAACGGGTATCACCGTCTCCGGTACGGTGGGCGCAGCTTTAGAAGCCGCCACTCACGGGATCCCCGCCATGGCAATTTCCCTGGAGACCAAGCGTGAATACCATTTAAGTTATTCACACGAGGTGGATTTCTCCACTGCAGGTTATTTTGCAGCCTATTTTGGTCGCTTGCTGATGGAGAAGAAATTACCCACGGATGTAAATGTACTTAAAGTGGATGTACCCTGCGAAGCAACTCCCGAAACTCCCTGGGAGATTACCCGCCTGTCCCGAAATATATATTACCAACCAACTCCTCCGGAAAGAGACTCCTGGGATCAACCTGGCATCCCCAGCTACCGGATTGTAGGTGATCCCAAACAGGATCGTCCCGATTCTGATGTATATACAGTGCGGGTCAAGAAGCGTGTCTCTGTGACACCACTCAGTTTAGATTTGACCTCCCGCATTGAACTTAGTGAACTCAAAAACATTCTGCTAGGGAAATGAGCGGGTGATTATCCAATTTTCCCCCTTGAGTGTGCAATCACAATCTTGAAGATGAATTTGGAGTGGAGAAATTATCCATGATAAAAGATATTGCTGTAATTTGTTTATGGGCGGAGAATGTGCTGGAGGCAGTCCATTTCTACAAGGATGCACTCGGATTAGAGCTGCTTCCACATCACCACGATGGACGACCGCATTTCAAAGTGGGTGGAGCATATTTGACGATCTTGAAGGGAAAACCTCATCCAGCCGAAGATGCAGAACCATCCCGGTTCCCGTTGTTCGCTTTTAAAGTTAGTGATCTCGATCAAGCAGTCGAACGCTTGATGGAGCATGGCGTAGATTTACCCTGGGGAGTGGAAGGACAGGATGCTTCACGCTGGGTAATGTTTCATGATCCCGCCGGGAACTTGATCGAATTAACCTGAACTGCAGCTATGAGCTCATTTCTGATGATTTTCCGATTAGATCAGTAATTCCCTGGATTAGATCTGGATTGTTCGTATTTTGCACCTGTTAAACTGAAAATTGCTCTCACTAAATACGCAATGAGCAAATAAAAAGAACCTCACCAGATCTGAGCGAGGTTCGGTATATTGCAGGCTTGATGGGTGTGATTAAGATGGGGGATCTTGCAGCGTTTTTTCCAGGCGTCCGAAAATCTCATCTAGCTCCCATTGGATCTGATCCCTCTGTTCATAGTTGTCTTGAAGCATTTGTTCAAAGGATACTTTGAGTGAATCCGGGAGGGTATTCAACAGGCGCTCATTGCGAACGATCTGGGCGTTTTTGTGCCCAAGCTTAACTTCTAGTCTGCGCCGGTAGCCATTTTTAAACTGCTGTTTGTCCATCGGGGGGGAGAGCGCGCCATTGCTCTTAGTTAAGACTTCCGCAACCGTGAGAAGAAAATCTTCTGTATCCACCGGTTTCTCCATGAAACGAACCGCGCCGAGACTCATGGCAAAATCTTTATCCTCAGGTGTAACGTAGGTCGCAGATAGAAAGATGATCGGTATGTGGCTTGTCTCAGGGTTGCGCCTTAAATTGAATGCTAGCGTATAACCATCCATCCTAGGCATCATGATATCTGTGATCACCAAGGCTGGAGGTTGCTGTGGGACGATTTCAAGGGCTTCTTCCCCATTGCTGGCTGTTATTACGGGGTAGCCTTTGAAGCGTAAGGTCACATCGAGCAGTTCGAGAATATTGGGGACGTCTTCAACTACGAGGATGGGCTCGTTCATGCCAGTAATTCTAGTCGGAATTTGCTCAGTGCCAATCAACAATATTGATAGTTGACTTATAACTCTCCACGTTCTTCCGCTCCCAGACGCTCGAAGTATTCGGCCATGAAGCGATGACGGTCTACAGCGATGGCTTGAGCAGTGGTGGTAAACAAGCGGTCTTTGATCTTGCTCAGCTTAAATAAGTACTCGTGATAGGAGCTATGCGGTTCTCCAGGTTCTTTTTTCCTGGTTTCCAGAAAGCGAACTGAGGGTTGGGTGTATATGGGTTGGTGAACGACCACATCGAATGCAATCGTTCGTGCCACACCAATCGCGCCTATCACGTCCAACTTATCCGCATCAAACAATATTTTTGCCTCCAATGATTGCGGGGCTTCAGTGTTGTCACGAAAGCGATGTGCCCGGATGCAATGCTGCACGGCCGCGATCTTGTCTGGTGACCATCCTTCAGCCTCCAATATCCGTTGGGCAAATTCTGAAGATACATGATGGTGGTTTTGGCGACCTTCTTCCCCGCCTTCAGTCTGGCTGCCTTGAGCATCATGCAGCAGGGCTGCTGCGCGTACAATCTCTAAATCTGCACCTTCAGTAACAGCAAGTTTTTCTGCCATGCGGTAGACACGTAATATGTGATCGAACCCATGGACGGGATCGGTTTCTGGATACCAGCTGCGAGCATTTTCGATGGTTGGCATAGACTGCTTCTTTTTGTTGGATGGGATTTGAATTATTTTTCGAAGACTACCTGGCCCCGTTTGATGACCTGTTTCACCAGGTTGGTGCCAAAGCGATAGCCCAGATGCTGGTATTCTGGGACATTTAAGATGATCAGATCTGCTTGTTTACCCGGCTCGAGCGAACCGATTTTGTCAGCCCGATCTATGGCTGCGGCTGCATTGATCGTAGCGGCGGCAATTGCCTGAGCAGGAGTTAAACCCATGTAGCGGCATGCCAGGGCGATCGCGAACTGCATGCTTTCGCACCAGGCTGTACCAGGGTTTAAATCTGTCGCCAAGGCCAGGATACCATCTGCTTCCAGAATTTCTTCAGCTGGTGTGTACTTTTCCTCCGCTAAGCCGAAGGGGGTGGCAGGAAGTGCAACTGCCACCGTGTCGCTTTTCCCCAGCGTTTTAATATCTTGTGGCGAGGTGGCGACCAAATGATCGGCGGAAACGGCTTGCAGTTCTGCTGCCAGGGCCGCCCCTCCCAGATTGTCAAATTCGTCTGCATGAATTTTCAAGGGGAAGCCTAATTTTTTAGCCTGGGTCATGATTTGCCTGGATTGAACTAAATCAAAAGCACCTGTCTCACAGAACACATCCACGAAGGGTAATTTTCGCCCCAGAGGCCACCAATTGCGAACCTCCGGCAGCATGGTGTCACATATATGGTCTGTGTAAGCCTGGGGGTTATTTTTGTATTCAGGTGCGATCGCATGTGCGCCCAAGAAAGTTATCGCCAGCTCGATTGGACCTTCTTCATCGAGGGCGATCAGTGCCTTGAGCATGCGCAGCTCAGTTTTAGTTTCGAGCCCATACCCGGTTTTTGCTTCCGCAGTTGTTGTGCCATGCTCCAGCATGGTTTGCAGTCGAGGGCGCGTCTCGCTGAGCAGGTTGCTGATTGAGGCTTCACGTGTAGATCGCACGGTAGAGAGAATACCACCTCCAGCGGCCAAGATCTCCAGATAAGTTTTTCCTTCTAAGCGCATTTCGAATTCTGCTGCCCGGTCCCCAGACCAGATTACGTGGGTATGGGGATCGATAAACCCGGGCATAACCACGCAATTGCTGGCATCGATGGTTGCTTCGTATGGATATGCAACCAGCAGTGTTTGGTTGGGACCTACTTCGATGATTTCACCATCCTGGATCAAGATGGCACCATTGGGAATTACCCCCAGGTGCCCCAAGGTGCGGCCTTTTTGCGGGCCGCCGGTCAAGGTTAATAGTTGGGATGCAGAATGGATCAGCATAGTATTTTCTCAAGAATACATTTTCGTTTACCACCGCAATTTTACCATTCGCAGGCATGCGATGATCGCAGGTGGCAAGCAGCAAGGTATTTTCGAAAACGGATGCCAGCTTAGTCCAATCGTATATGGAATTGGCGGTTATACTTAACCTAAATACTCCGAATTGGATGGAAACGGTAACAATTGTATCAATTGAATGGAGGCATCACGAATATGAATCAAGCAACTCGAGTAGAGAGCGATTCTTTAGGAAGTATCAATGTTCCTGCTGGAGCTTTGTATGGCGCACAAACTCAACGTGCTGTAGAGAATTTCCCGATCTCCGGTCTGGCACCATGGCGAGCATTTATCTGGTCCATGGCGACGATCAAACAGGCGGCTGCACAAGTCAACCAGGAGCTAGGTTTGCTGCAGAGTGATTTGGCAACAGCCATAATTCAGGCTGCACAAGAAGCCTCTCAAGGGAAATTGGATGACCAATTTGTGGTTGATCCATTTCAGGCTGGCGCTGGAACCAGTCACAACATGAACACTAATGAGGTGATCGCAAACCGGGCGACGCTGATCCTGGGGGGAGAACTGGGCGAATACCTGGTACATCCCAATGACCACGTTAACATGGCGCAATCCACGAATGACACCATCCCGACCGCTATTCGATTGGGATGTCTTTGGCGCCTGGACGAACTTTTAGAGGTGGTCGCCGAACTTTCTGAAGCTTTACGAAAGAAGTCGATCGAATTTGATGAAATTGTTAAGTCAGGAAGGACACATCTGCAGGACGCTGTCCCAGTCCGCTTAGGACAGGAATTTGGAGCATACGCCCGGGCAGTCGAGCGGGATAATGAGCG
>JALHTN010000272.1 GCA_022865865.1 Anaerolineales bacterium | reverse complement strand
TGGAAATGTACGAAATTTGCTTCAGCGAACATAAATATTTCACCATTCCACCGCTCGATTTTCGTGGTACCCCAACCGGCATCGACATCCGCAAAGTGGTCGAAAAAGGCATTACCCCGCGTATTAACACCGGCATCGCCCACAAAGATGCTGGCGTCGGCCAGGTCGGTGCAGGACTCGTACGCCCCCCGATGACTCTGTTTGAAGAGGCTTTGGTCGCTTATGCAGAGAAATATGGGTTCTAAATCAACGAATAAATAAGGAACTATTCATCAGAATATATAGGATCTTTATCATTAGAAAGTGAGGCACAAATGGAGCGAGAGCAGTTCATCGAGACACTATCAAAGGCAAAGCTTTTCGACCTGACGCAGGGCTGCAGCATCTTCACGCCGCCCTGGCCAGGGGAGAAATCTTTGGAGATCCACTTCTTCAAACGGGTCACCGGGGCATACGGTGGCGGCCAGGGGGCAAACGGGCAGCTGCTGAATTGGAGCAATACGGTTGGCACCCATCTGGTTGGCGAGACCGCATTTCATTCTGGCGGCAGAGCGATTTCCGATATTACATTGGAAGACCTTTGTGGCCCGGGTGTGGTCGTCGACATCTCGGACGCGGTTTCAGACTACAGTCTCTACACGCCCGAGATGATCATGGAGCGAGCCACCGTTAAAAAAGGCGACATCCTGATCATCAACACCGGCTACCATCGCTACTCTTGGGACCAGCCGGATATTCCCAATCCAGAGGCACAGGGCGGGGTTGAATCAAAGGAATTTGGATTCCTGGTCCGCCATCCTGGACCCGCCCCGGGTTTTTTCGAGTGGGCTTTGGAGATGAATCTTAAAATAATTGGTGTTGATTGCGGTTGTGCTGAGCATCCGATGAATACCCCCATCCGCTACATGCATGCCAATGAGTTTGAGAAAGCGGAAGCCAAGCTGATGGCTGATTACGGAAAATCCTGGGATGAAATGTACCCCCAGGAGGAATACTACCACCTGACTCACGATACGATGCCCAAAGCGCATCTCCTGCTGGCAGAATCAATCGTTGGTGACATCGACCAGCTCCAGAACCAGCGCGCCTGGCTCATGATCCCACCCATCCCTTTTATGGAGGTGGAATCGTCCTGGTCACGGGCTGTTGCCATGCAGCCTCCGGATGGCATGCACGAAGAGCAGTTCTTCGAGGTGATGGCTGCGGCTGAGATGCTGGACCTGACAATACCTTTCAGCGTTCAAACCCCCCAATGGGCAAACTACGTTCCGCTGACAGTTACCTATACCAAACGGGTCGGTGGTCAATATTTCGGTATGGGTCGTAATGGCTCGATATGCAACGCCAGCATCCACCTGGCTTCCCACATGGATGGGGAAAAGCACTTCTGGCCTGCTGGTAGAACGATCGGGCAGGTACCCTTGGAAAATTGGGTTGGTCCCGGAGTGATCGCCGATATCTCCCACCTGGTTTCCGACTCCAGCGTGTACACACCTGAGATGATAGAGAGTGTGGTTGAGGTTCGTGAGGGAGATATCTTGATCCTCAAGACCGGTTGGTCCAAATACGGTTGGATCAGCCCAGATTCGGATGAATTTCGGTATATGATCAAACATCCTGGTCCTTCACCAGACTTCTCGCAATGGTGTATAGATAAGAAGCTCAAATGGCTGGCGATCGATGCGGTCAGCCAGGATCATCCCATGAACACCATCCAGCGCATCTGGCACCCCAAGACTTTCGAGGAAGCCAATCGCAAATTGGTAGAAGACTTTGGTAAAGACTGGGACGAGATGTACCCGTTGGATAAGTATTACCAGGACACGCATCTCAACCTCTTTCCAAAAGAGATCGTTCACGCAGAAAATCTAGGAAAAGATATTGCCCAGGCCGAGAGCGGACGTTATTACATTGGCTGCTATCTGCAGAAAGGTATGGAAATCGCCTCCATGTGGGGTCGCTTCATCGCCTTCAAAGAGGGTGGATAAACTCTTTGAGAATGAGCTGCCCTGAGGAGCGTGTCAGGTTGAGTGGTGCCAGGTATCTCGTCGTGGAAGATAGGGGCTCCACCCGGTTGAGCATGATCAATATTATCCTGACGACAACCCTTCAGTGAGTCTTATGATCCTGATCACCGGTTCAGCAGGAAAAACGGGACGCAGTGTCCTTCGAGCGCTCGTCGAGAAAGAAATCCCAGTGCGCGCGCTTGTCCATCGACCTGATCAAATCCAGGCGGTCGCATCCATCGGTGCGCAGGATGTCATCGTTGGAGATATGAACTCCCAGGCGATCATGGAGCAGGCCGCGCAAGGCGTGCAGGCGCTTTACCACATTTGCCCAAACATGAACCCGGACGAGATCGCGATAGGTCAGAATGTGATCGCGGCTGCCCGATCTGCTGGGGTGCAGCATCTCGTGTTCCACTCTGTTCTCAAGCCCCAAATTGAGGCCATGCCGCACCATTGGAATAAAATGCGGGTTGAGGAACAGCTGATCGGCTCCCAATTGCCGTATACCATCTTGCAGCCCGCGGCCTATATGCAGAACATAATAGTTCATTGGGAGCGCATCATCAGCGAAGGTATTTATCCTGTTCCATACCCGGCTGATACCCGCTTGAGCCTGGTTGATTTAGCAGATGTAGCTCAAGCGGCTGCCATCGTGCTCACCGAACCTGGTCACCGATTTGCGACTTATGAACTGGTCAGCAGCGAAGGACGCACCCAAATAGAAATTGCTGCTGTCCTGAGCCGGGAGTTGGAACGCCCTGTCCAGGTAACCCAGGTTCCGATTGATGATTGGTGCCAACAAGCGTACGCTGCAGGGATTGGCGACTACCAGGTTAGGACCCTGGTGGCCATGTTCCACTATTATCAAGATTACGGATTCCTGGGCAATTCTAAAGTTCTAACCTGGTTGCTCAATCGTCCACCAGCAACCTTAGAGGGTTTCATCAAACGCAAAATGAACGCAAGGCGAGACACTTATTAAAGTGAAGTATCATTGACTATCTAAAAACCATGCAACAGAGGTAGGAGGACCTATGAAACCACCCCCATTTGAATATTTTAATCCCACCTCAATCGACGAAGCTTTGCTGCATCTGTCAGAACATGGCTATGACGCCAAAGCCTTGGCTGGCGGCCAAAGCCTGATCCCGATGATGAATTTCCGGCTGGCACAGCCAGCGGTCTTGATCGATTTAAACAGCATCCCCGAGCTATCCTATATCCGCCCCGATGATCAAGGCGGATTGAGGTTAGGGGCCATGACTCGCCACCATCAGGTGGAACATGATCCGCTGGTTGCTGAACGGGCTCCCTTGATTGCCGAAGCGATGCCGCAAATAGCCACAACGCAAATCCGCAGCCGGGGGACATTCGGCGGCAGTATTGCTCACGCCGATCCATCCGCGGAGCTGGTTGCTCTTAGTGTAGCCTTGGATGGGCGTTTTCGCATGCGCAGCCAATCCGCAGAGAGGGAAGCAAATGCAGCTGATTTCTTCCTGGGAATGTTCACCACCCAGCTTGAACCGCAAGAACTGCTGGTAGAGATAATTCTCCCTGCTTTCCCACCGCGAACTGGCTGGGCATTAATGGAAGTTGCCCAACGACCGCATGATTTTGCTCTGGTCGGCGTCGCGGCAGTGGTTTCACTTGATGATCGAGAGCACATCCATCGAGCGCAGATCGTGTTATTCAGCGTAGGTGATGGACCTGTTGTGGCACAAAAAGCTGCCGAGGTCCTGAGAAATCAACGACCTGCTCCAGAGCTTATACGTGCTGCGGCCGAGACAGCTGGCACAGAGGATGTCGATCCCAGCAGTGACATCCACGCCAGCTCAGCCTACCGCCGGCATCTGGTAAAAGTGCTCACGCGACAGGCTCTCGAAAAAGCGTTAGAACGAGCTAAGGTCTCAGCCCATTAAGATAGAAATTGATGGTCTCTAAAAGACCCCAATTGGGAGAACAATATGAGCGATCTTTATCATTTATCAGTAACCGTCAACGATACGGATTACCAGCGAGAAGTCGAAGCGCGCCTCCTGCTGAGCGATTTTCTGCGCCAGGACCTTAGTTTAACCGGAACTCACATCGGCTGTGAGCATGGTGTCTGTGGTGCCTGCACTGTATTATTCGATGGATTACCCGTCCGTTCATGTTTATTGTTTGCCATTCAAGCCAATGGGCACGAAATCCAAACCGTTGAGGGGCTGGGGACATCCGAGAACCTGCACCTGATCCAGCAGGCGTTTTGGGATGCACATGGCCTGCAGTGTGGATTCTGCACTCCCGGGATATTAATGACCCTGGTCCCATTCCTGGAAAATAATCCGCAGCCTGATGAAGATGAAATTCGTCACGCAATTTCGGGCAACCTCTGCCGCTGTACAGGCTACCAGCACATCGTGGATGCCGTGAAATTAGCGGCAGAATCCATGAATGCTTGAATGAGCACAAGGTTCAGCGATGAAATATCTTCCATCTTTACGAATAAACAGGAACGGTCATAAATGAAAAAATATATCGGCGAACGCATTAAACGAAATGAAGATCCCCGCTTGCTGACCGGGGAAGCCCTCTTTGTCGACGATGTCAATATCCCTGGAATGCTGCATGCCGCTTTTCTGCGCAGCGATTACGCACATGCCAACCTGCTCAGCATCGATATCACTCAGGCTCAGGAACGCCCTGGAGTTGTAGCAGTTATCACCGCTGAAGGAATGGGTGACGAATGGCAGCCCGGTCCCCCAAATGTGTCACCTCCGCCGACAGTTGAGGACATCACCTTCCACTCCCGCACCCAGGTCCCCCTGGCAAAAGGTAAAGTCCGTCATGTCGGTGAACCCATCGTGATGGTCATCGCCGAAAGTCGCTACATTGCCGAAGACGCTGTGGAAGACATCCTGGTCGAGTTCGAGGCATTAGAACCAGTCGCGGATATTGAGTCTGCCCTCGACCCGCAAGCACCCCTGGTCCATGACGATCTTGATTCAAACCTGGCTTGCCACATGATTCAGAATAAGGGAGACTACCAGGCAGCCAAAGCAGCTGCGGAAGTGATCATCAGTCGGGTGATCGAAATCGACCGCGGCGCGGCCGCGGCGATGGAAAATCGTGGTATCGTCGCCCACTGGGATCCAAAAAGCCAGCACATGACGGTTTGGGATACCACCCAGGCCCCGATCCCCATCCGCAACGGTCTTGCCAGTCGGCTTGGGCTCAACCAATCTCAAGTGCGGGTGATTGCTCCTTTCATCGGTGGTGGATTTGGACCCAAGATGATGATGCACTACCCGGAGGAAATTTTGCTGCCCTGGATCTCCATGAAACTAGGAAAACCGGTCAAGTGGATTGAAGACCGGCGCGAGAACTTCGTCGGCACGACCCAGGAACGTCGCCAGGTTCATGATGCAGAAATGCTGCTCACGAAGGATGGAAAAATCCTTGGCGTCAGTCATACTTTCCTGCACGATTCAGGAGCATACGATCCTTACGGACTCACGCTCCCACTCAATACGGAATCGCATGCCACCGGAGCATACGATGTGCCCAATTATTACAGCGATCTCACGGTTGTCTTCACCAATAAAATGTACACCACTCCCATCCGGGGTGCGGGTCGACCCCAGGGTATCTTTGTCGTTGAGCGTCTGTTGGACATTGCTGCCAAGGAACTGGGTATCGATCCTATCGAAATCCGCCTGCGCAATCTGATCCCGCCGGACGCCTTTCCCTATGATCGAGGCATCATTGACCAGGCCTTTTCGCGGCTAATTTTCGATAGCGGAAATTACCAGCCTGCAGTTGAAAAAGCGGCCGAGATGATCGGCTATGAAGAGTTCATCAGGGATGAACAGCCACGCTTGCGAGCCGAGGGACGTCACGTGGGTATTGCCCTCGTGCCGTTTGTTGAAACAACTGGTGTCGGTCCCTATGAAGGTGCCCGTGTCACAGTCGAACCGAGCGGAAAAATCAACGTCGCCACCGGCGTGGGTACCCAGGGACAGGGTCACTTCACTTCTTTTGCCCAGATCGTAGCCGACCAGCTGGGAGTGGATGTCCGGGATGTAAACCTGGTCAGCGGGGACAGCGCTGAATTCCATTGGGGGACGGGCACTTTTGCCAGCCGCGGCGCCGTAGTAGCAGGCAATGCAATTCACGCCTCTGCTACCATTGTCAGAGAGAAAGTGCTCAAGCTGGCCAGCAAGCTCTTAGAAACACCTGAAGAAGAACTTGAACTCGAGGATGGTTTTGTGCGTGTGGCTGATATCCCTCGCCAATCAATAAGCCTGGGTGATTTGGCAGCCGAAGCAAACCCTTTGCGCGGTGCCGTAGAACCTGGCACGGAGCCGGGATTAGAAGCCACCGCTTACTTCGGACCCAAATCAGGTGCAACTGCATTCGGTGTGCATGCCATGATCATCGAAGTTGATCCAGAAACCTTGATGATTGAGATTAAACGTTATGTGGTGGTAGAAGATTGCGGCACGGTGCTCAACCCGCTGATCCTGGATGGACAGGTGCATGGCGGGGTGGCCATGGGGATCGGAAATGCCTACTACGAACAGCTGAT
>JALHTN010000271.1 GCA_022865865.1 Anaerolineales bacterium | reverse complement strand
TGAATAAGCAGTGAGTGCCTGGCCGGGAAAATATGTGATTGGACTGACCGGAAATATTGCCACTGGGAAGAGCGTGGTGCGTAAGATGCTTGAGCATCTGGGAGCCTATGGCATCGATGCTGACGCGCTGGCTCATCGCGCCATCGCCGATGACGCCCCTGGCTACCAGCTGGTCCTGGATGCATTTGGCAGCTGGATATTGACGCCTGAGGGACAAATTGATCGCACCCGATTGGGTAAAATTGTGTTTTCAGATTCAGAAGCACTGGAAAAATTAGAAGCCATTGTCCATCCCCTGGTTGGACAGGCGATTGATTTACTTGTCCGCAGGGCTGGTCACAAGGTCATTGTGGTGGAAGCGATCAAATTGTTGGAGGGGTCTTTGCGCTCGGCGTGTGATAATATTTGGGTAACGACCGCACCAATGGAAATACAGCTCAGGCGTTTGAGGCTCAAGCGAGGTCTAAGCGCTGAGATCGCTCGCCAGCGCATTGCGGCACAGCCTCCTCAAGCGGAAAAAATCAACGCCGCGGATGTGGTCATCAAGAACGGCGGCTCATTTGAAGCCACCTGGAAGCAAGTTCTTATTGGTTGGCAGAAAACCTTCCCTGAAGGGGTTAGCTTACCCCGCTTGCCAGAACCTGCTGAGCAAGGTGGTCTGGTGGTTGAAAGAGCAGGTCCCAGCCAGGTAAATGAAATTGCCAAATTTATCACCGATATTAGTAAAGGGCGCCGGGCGATGAGCGAGGCCGATGTGATGGCCGCCTTTGGTGAGAAAGCCTTCTTATTGTTGAAGGTTGACCAGCGTTTGGTGGGTTTGGCTGGTTGGCAGGTTGAGAATCTGGTAGCCCGGGTAAGCGATGTGTATTTGGAACCGGGGTTGGCGTTAGGCGAGGCGGTCAGGATCTTAATGAATGCCATTGAAGTAGCTTCCCGAGAATTACAGAGTGAGGTCTTGCTGTTATTCTTATCACCCCACCTGGGCCGGCATAATGCTGTCTGGGGAGCGCTGGGTTACAGCACTCGCAGCCCTCAAGAATTGAAAATCAGCGCTTGGGAGGAGGCTGCCCTAGAGTCAATGCCCATAGGAACCGTGATGTATTTTAAGCAGTTGCGGCGAGACCGGGTGATGAGGCCGGTTTAATGAAAATTATCAGGATTGTGGGAAGATCTTGGTTGCTTAATCGATCTTGGAGTTCCAGTTCGTGACCGATGTTATCGATAGTTTGATCGAAAATTTAACTTTTGTTTTCGAACGTCTTGACCCGTTTGGGATCTTGGACGTAATTCTGGTTACCGCGATCTTCTTTATTATTTTGCGCTGGTTGCGGGATACACAGGCATTGGTCTTGCTGCGGGGTGTGCTCCTGGTGATCGCTTTGATCAGTTTGCTGACCAGCCTTGAAGTGCTGCCGGCTTTCTCATGGTTGATGCGCACCACATTACCTGCCATGCTCTTGGTAATCCCTGTCATTTTTGCTCCTGAAATCCGCAGGGCATTAGAACGACTTGGGAGAGCGGGTGCGATTTTGGACGGGGGACGGGCGACCAGCTCCACGGAAATTCAAGATACTATCTCCGCTGTAGTTAGTGCCACCGCGCGCCTGTCTGACCGGCGCCACGGAGCATTGATCGTATTACAGCGCATTGACAATCTCGAGGAATATATTAATAGCGGGGTGCGGATGGATTCGGACGTAACTCCAGAGTTGATCCTGCAAATATTTTACCCGAATACCCCGCTTCATGATGGAGCGGTAATCCTCGTAGGCTCGAAGCTGGCGTCGGCCTCATCGGTATTGCCATTATCTTCGAGCGGTGTTTTGTCGAAATCACCGGAACGCCAGATGGGTTTGCGTCACCGGGCTGCGCTTGGGATTTCAGAAGTGAGTGATGCGGTGGCAATTGTTGTATCCGAAGAAACAGGATCGATTTCTGTGGTCAATGCGGGTCGCATGATCCGCCGCTTGGATGCAGAGCGGTTAGAGAATATTTTACGAGCATTGTATAGACCATCTCAACCAGTAAAAGGGATTACCGGATTCTTCAAACGGTTCTTCTCTGGTAGAGATGGCGCTCCTCGAGAGGAGGCTTAGCGGTCTTGTCACCTTTACGCTGGATTGTCAGCAACCTGAGCACCTTGATCCTGGCCTTGGCGCTGGCGGTGGTCGTTTGGATATCCGCAGTTACCGCCGCCAATCCAAATGTGGAACGCAGTCGAACTGTCACGCTCGATATCGTAGGCCTTGATCCGGATATGCTGATTGTAGGAAATGTCCCCACACAAGTCCGGGTTACTTTAGAAGCGCCTTCATCTGTGATGGATTCGATGAACGCCTCTGAAAATGCAGTCCAATCTTGGGTGGATGTTTCGGGATTGGAGCCAGGGACGCACGATCTAATAGTGCAGGTTCAAGTGAACCCTGCATTCCGTCCGGTGCGGCGAAGTTCAGTGATCCCCGAGCTGGTAGAGATAACCCTAGAGCCATTATTGACGCGCACATATCCAGTAAACCTTGAAGTGACTGGGGAACCAGCTGTAGGGTACCAAAAAGGCAGGCTCAGCTCAGAACCTTCTTCAGCCACGATTTCAGGGGCGGCATCGTTGGTGACTCAGATTGAGCAAGTTGGTGCCACTTTGGATATCTCTGGAGCTACCGAAACGGTTGAACGCAATTTGCCGCTGGTGGTAGTTGACCAATTTGGAGAGCCAATTTCCGGGGTGAACATCACCCCTGCGGATGTCGCCGTCACCCAGCCAATTTACCTGCAAGGTGGCTATCGGAACGTGATCGTACGAGTCGAGACGATCGGTCAACCTGCAAACGGTTATAAATTAACCAATATCACCGTCTCTCCGCTTAATGTGGTTGTATTTTCAAGTGATCCCCAGTTGGTCAATGACCTGCCGGGATATGTAGAAACCGAACCCGTCGACCTTTCTGGAGCGGTGGATGATATCGATACCTATGTGGCAATTAACCTGCCTGAAGGGGTAACCCTGGTTGGAGACCAGTTTGTGCTTGTCCAGGTGAGCATCGCAGCCATTGAAGGCAGCTTAAGGATGTCGTTGCCGGTAATGCCGATCGGTTTGCTGCCGATTCATACCGCCTTGATATCGCCAGAAATCGTAGACGTGATCTTGTCCGGGCCAGTACCTGTCCTGGATACGATGACCCCAGAGGATGTCCGGGTTGTGGTGGATGTCTCGGACCTGGAGTTGGGAATCTATCAGCTCGAACCGCAAGTAGACATTATTCCAGACCGGATCATTGTCGAAGCAGTCGTGCCTTCCACGGTGGAGGTGGAGATCATTATTGCTCCTACACCCACACCGACTTTTACACCAGCTCCCGCGCCAGCTGCGACGAGCCAACCCTGAGTGAAACGCATGCCAAAACCGATTGTTGCCCTGGTTGGGCGTCCCAACGTTGGGAAGAGCACATTATTTAATCGCCTCGCTGAAAAACGTCTAGCAGTAATAGATGAAGTTCCGGGGACCACTCGGGACAGATTGATGGCGGAAGCCAACTGGGCAGGAGTTTCATTTTCGATCATTGATACCGGAGGCATTGATCCGAGCCAAACCGGTCCTGGTAGCTCCCAAGAACCGCTTTCAGTCGGTTCTGCAGATTTTATCACCCAGATCAAGGAACAAGCAGAAATAGCCATTGCAGAGGCGAATGCTGTCTTATTTCTTGTTGACGCCGAGAGCGGGGTCACGCCTGCGGATCACGAAGTTTCTCAAATCCTTCGCCGCCACCAGCAGCTAAGAAATGGTGAACCTTACCCGCCGGTTTTCCTGGTAGTCAATAAGGCAGATAACCAAACACGCCGTTCTCAGGCTTACCAGTTTTATGAATTGGGAATGGGAGAACCAATTCCAATCTCGGCTTTACACGGCACTGGAACAGGAGATATGCTGGAAGCCCTGATCGCCACTTTGCAATCATCCGACGAGGATATAGAGGACGAATCAGTAAAAATTGCCATCGTCGGTAAGCCCAATGTTGGAAAATCAAGTCTGCTCAACCGTTTGATGGGTGAAGAGCGAGCCATAGTTAGTGCTATCCCTGGTACCACTCGGGATGCAATCGATACATATCTGACCTATGAGGACACCGCGATCACTTTGATAGACACTGCGGGAATCCGGAAGCGGGGTAAGATCGTTCCTGGCGTGGAAAAATACAGCGTGCTGAGAACCTTGCAAGCGATTGATCGTGCCAGCGTGGTTTTATTATTGGTGGATGCTTCGGTCAGTTTATCGGCTCAGGACGCTCATATTGCAGGATATATCATTGATGCCTGGAAGAGTGTGGTGGTGGTAGTAAACAAGTGGGATGCGATCCCTAAGGATACGCATACCATGGAAGAGTATACGCGTTTGTTAAGGCATGAATTAAATTTTCTCCCCTATGTGCCCCTGCTGTTTATTTCAGCTAAGACCGGACAGCGCGTCTCCCAGATTTTACCAATGGCGTTGCGCGTCCAGGATGAGCGATTAATCCGCTTGTCCACATCCCACTTCAACCGGATTCTCCAGAAGGCTCAAGAAATACATCCCGCGCCTACCAAGGCCGGAAAACAATTGAAGATCTATTACGGCACCCAAATCCGCAACGATCCCCCTACATTTTTACTCTACGTGAATGATCCCAAGCTGGCACATTTCACTTACCATCGGTTTCTGGAGAACCGCATCAGAGAAGAATACCCATTTTTGGGAACTCCGATCCGCATATTCTTGCGCCCGCGCCGCTAGATACAAAGTATCCCTTTTCTGGTTGATTAATAATCTCAATAAGAGAAACCTAAGAAAACTCTTAGGTTGATTGATTTGTCTTGACCTGTAACTTGGCGGACTTTATAATCCAAGCGTGGGAGATAGCGTATTCTTATTCAATCATCGGATTTACAACCGTGATAAGGTCATAGATGGAGCACAATTTGGATCAATTCCATACCGAAACCATTGCTGAACCTCAGGAAACTGAAGAGAAGCGTTCAGGATTTATGAGGTTCGTTATCGATATCGTCGAGACGTTGATCTTGTCGATTGTGCTCTTCGCGGCGATTAATACGATTTCTGCGCGCATCCGCGTAGATGGCGCCAGTATGGAACCGACATTGCAAAGTGGTGAGTTTGTTATTGTCAATAAATTAGCCTACTTTTTTGGCGATCCCGGGGTGGGTGATATCATCGTGTTTCATTATCCCCGTGATCCAGATCAGGAATATATCAAAAGGGTTATTGGTCTTCCAGGAGACCGAGTGGAAGTTAAGAATGGTGAGGTTTTTGTGAATGGTCTCATCCTTGATGAGGACTATATCGCTGCCTCACCTGTTTATGATACTGTGTGGGATGTCCCAGCCGACTCGCTTTTTGTTCTTGGGGACAACCGGAACAATTCTTCTGATTCCCACAATTGGGGGTCAGTCCCTTTAGATTTTGTCATCGGAAAGGCAACCATTATTTATTGGCCGCCAACAGAATGGGGCATTCTTAATCAGCCATCTACTGCAAGTGCTGCACCTTAAGTCTGAAAAGGCGACGTTTATGAAGATGAAACCACGCTCCAGAGATGACCAAAAAGAAGGAACGATTTATCATTGCCCTGATTGTTTGGCTGGTTTGATGCGTATGGAAGCCGTAACTTATTTCACCTGGTTGGATGAGGAATTGGTCACGGTACCCAATTTTCCCGCATGGGTTTGCGACATGTGCGGGCGCAGGGAATTCGATCCACGTGCTATTACCTGGCTGAATACACTGCTCAATCCGGCCACGGGTCGAAAAGCAACCCGCAAAACCAATCGCCCGGAACAGACCTCGCCTGGTGACCGACCTCAGACCTGACCACTTTCCCCCTCCTCCCAAAAAAGCAGTTACTGATATTTTTTCAAGAATGGTTCCGCAAGGAATAACGCGGCTAAGGATTTTGCGTCTTGGAGCACGCCTTGACTGATCAGTTCGGGCAGGTCATCCAAGGGAATGGCTTCTACCGTGATAAACTCGTCATCATCCCCGGGTAAAGGATCAATTTGCAGATCACTCGCTAAATAGAGATGCATGATCTCTGTCGAGTAACCGGGTACCAGGTAAAATCCCCCTACTTTTTCTAATATCCCAGCAGACATACCTGTCTCTTCACGCACCTCACGCAGGGCGCAGGCTTCCGGTTCTTCGCCAATATTAAGGGTGCCAGCTGGAAGCTCAAGCAGTTCTTTTCCGACTGCGTGCCGGTACTGGCGGACAAACAAGACTCTACCCTTGGAGTCGATTGGGACCAGGGTCACTGCCCCGGGATGAATAACAACATCAAACCAGGTAGTTTTTCCATCCGGAAGCAGGAGCTGATCGCGCCGAACGTCGAATGCTTTTCCCTCATAAACAGTTTCAGAATTCTGGGTTTTAAATTCCATCCTGTTGGGGTCCTTTTTTGATCAGAAAAGTAGCCGGTCAATTTGCCGGCTACTCTGGATTGGTGGATTGGATCTATGATTTTTTACGGGATGTGAATTACTTGCCCGGCAGACAAAGCATAGGGAGACGAGAGATTATTTGCCTGGGCGATGGCGTTTGGATCTACATCGCCGTACTTGCAGGCAACAGTGTAAATCGTATCTCCGCCTGCAACTGTGTAATTCGTGGGGTGGCTCAAGAGCGCTCTCTGCCCAAAAAAGGTGTTGCCTGTCTGCGGTATATTCAATTTTAACCCGACTGGCACCAGCGAGCTGCCGGTCAAGCCGTTAATGCTGAGTAGTTCGTTTTGGTTGACATTAAAACGCCTGGCGATGCAGAAGGGGAATTCTCCTTTTTGCAGTGGGTAAGTTTGAGGTACACCAGGTGTAGCAGGGGCAACCGAAACTGGCGTCTGCGTGGGTTGGGGAGGAGGTTGCGTATTCTCAGGAGAGGTTTGTGGAGCTGTGTCGGTTGTTGTGGTTGTCTCAGTCGATTCACCTGGGGGTTGCTGCGTCGGGGCGCTCTCTACCCCGCCCCCTGCCACTGCAGTTTGGGTGGCGATATTGCTGAGCTCTGCTTCCAATGTGCTCATTGCACTGTCTGGAGTCTCTGATGCTGGGGGAGGTGTTGAAGCGGATAATTTGCACCCGGATAGGATTAATGCTGAGGTCACCAACACAATGAAGATAATATAGCGTGTGGTGGTCATATAGTTCTCCTCCTCGGAATTTCAAATGCTAATACAGCAAGTTTTGCAAATGTTTTTTCAATTACTGCTCCTGATACTAGCACAATCCTGATACTGCGTCAAGCAGATCAAAACCTGTCTCGGCTATCAGGATCGCAAGGAGCCAAGGAAGATTTTTCCTTGAATTTTGGGTCTATTTAAAATTGGGTGTGATTTCTTCCTGGTCTAAAGGAGTTGCGACGATGATTAAGCGGTGGGTGTTGCTCTCATAAGGCCAGCACGAGATCAATGTTAAACGTTCATCGATCGTGGGTAATATCCATTGGGCGTTATTCATGCGCACATCAAGCTGCTCGTATTTTTCTGGCAGGATCATTTTATTGGTGATTTGGTAGCTGTAGCGGTAGTGATCAGATTCAACCCAGATGATATCCCCCTCGGTTACATTAACCAGGGAGCCAAAAACCTCGCCAAATACATTGTGATGTCCGTTGAGCACTGTATTGCCGGTTTCTCCCAGCATGGCAGATGTGGTGTGCCAACCAACAGCAAATTCATCAGGGACGAACCACTGAAGAAATTCTTTCCCAGCAATAGTTTCGAAGTCTACAGGTGCTGGTACCACCGGAGCATTTAGATCGATGGAAGGGATCACAATCCGCACAGGAACTTGGGGAGGAGGTATGAAGGCAACCGCATTATCAGTCTTTGAGGCAGCTACCTTCGATGGTTTGGTATCAAAGCGTACCTGGTTGCTTGGAGAGCCAACTGGAGCATCTTTGTTCGCATCAATATCGTTATCTTTGGCGCTGCTGGATTCAAATGCGGTGCTTTCATCTTCTGGCACAACAGGATTTAGATCAAAGGCTTTCAACGGAACTTCAAGCCTGCTGATAGCCCGGTTGGGGGTGAAATCGATCGCCATTGATTGAGGGAAGAAGACCGCGAGCACCATTCCGCTGATGGCGAAGACCGTCAAAGTGAATCCGAGCAGGATGCTCCAGTTATTAATCAAGATTAAGCGCATTATTTCTTCAAATTCCTGCGGTTTATCTGGGTTGAAATGCCATGGAATACCATCCCGGTACCGACAAAACCCAATCCCAGGAAAAGGATCAACCAAAAACTGATGCCAGAGCCCTGGTTTGACAGCGAGAGATCAATGCCGGTTTGGGGGATCAGCACTTGTGGAGTTTCCGCGGGCGAGGTTGGCTGCTGCTGTGTGGGAGGCGGGGTGGTTGTCGGTGGCTCGGTGGTGGTAGGTGGTTCAGTAGTAGCAGGTGCTTCTGTTGTCGCAGGCGGTTCAGTAGTAGCCGGTGGTTCAGTAGTAGCTGGGGGTTCCGTTGTCGCTGGAGGTTCAGTAGTAGCTGGGGGTTCTGTAGTCGCAGGCGGTTCAGTTGTCGCCGGGGGCTCAGTCGTGGCAGGTGGTTCGGTTGTCGCTGGAGGTTCGGTCTCTATCACCAGGTATGTATTTGTTATGGTGCAGACCCAGGCGTCTCCGGGTTCGACGAACACTTCGAGGGGACCTGCTCCCTCCATAAATTCTGTACCCTGTTCTTGATCTTGGCAGTTAATTTCTGCGTCATAAAGTCCCAGGTCTGTCCCTGTTCCCGCGGTCTCGCCAACTGTGTGGGGTTCCCCAATCGGCTCAACATCTGTGGAGTATCCTGCGGAGACGATTACTGGACCTGTTAAGTCTCCATTTCCAGCATCCGCGAATTCGGTCTCTCCGTCGATCTGTAGATTAAATGCTCCCGGGGCATCGACAGGATCGATGGTTTTAATCACCTCGATTGTGCCATTGAGGGGAACCTTGAGGCCTGCAATTTCCACGTTAGCGCAGGTGCATTTCGCTGAAGTCTCTGCACTTGTATCCAATTCGCTCGTGCAGCTTGGCTTATTA
>JALHTN010000270.1 GCA_022865865.1 Anaerolineales bacterium | reverse complement strand
CACTGCCGTAGCTAGTTTATTTCCGTCATCCTACCCCCCACAGCTTTTACCATTCAGATCGACTTGTCATTAATCAAACGGGATATTTATTCCTCATCCTGGCCCACAAGCTGCTTCCAAGGCCCGTGAATTCCATCATCTGTGACACCGTAGTAGTATCGATTCCCTTGTGCGGTTTTCTCGACGAGATCAAAGTTCAGACGTTTGCCTTGCTTCCGCTTTTGGAGCAAACCATAATCTCCCAGCCACTCAACCTCAGCTTGGTTCAAGTCTGCAGGCAGACTTGCATGTTGGGTGAGGGCATAATGCCACAACCGCCGGGCAGATTTTAGCGTCACATTCTTGACCATGTTGCCATTTCTTAAATCCCTCACGGTATAGAAGCTGCCTCCATCCCGCTCTTCAACACTGACCACCTCTACCCCCGTACGGGGTGCCATTTCAACCACTTCTTCCGAAGAATCCTGTACGGCTTGTTTCACTTCCTCAGTCTGAGGGGGCTTATCTTTACTATACAGATGCTGGGGATCGCCTTTTCCACGCCTCACCAGGCCAACGATTTCATCTCTGACCGCCTGGCTGGTTTCGGCTTCAGTACGCACATAAATCTTATAATCATCCACTACATAGGGAGGATCTTCTCCACGTGGGACCAAAACCCGGAGAATCGTTTTATCACCGGTCTCGTGTGGATCAATAGTGCAGTGCAGGTGCGGACTGATCCGGTTACCAATTTCTTTTTCGAGTTGGGCAATCGCTTGGTTTGGTTTGGGTACCCCAGTGATAGCTTTCTGCGCATCCGCGTTCAGGCCAAGGAACAATGTACCTCCATTGGTATTGGCGAATGCACTGATATCCGCGATAACAGCATACAAACGGCCTCCCCGCACTGAGGCGCTTTCGTGAAAGTCTTGAACAATATTTGGCCCATCTTCGCGAGCGGATTGAATAAAATCAAAAGCGGGTTCAGCCTTCAGGCTATGTGGTCTAGTTTTCGAAAAGTCATTGGTGGAAAACAATTCTTTTAATGCATTGAAACTTACATCGGGAATAAGTACATCCGTTGGGCGCTCACCAACCCCGAGGTTGCCCTTCCTTCGCGGGTCAGATATCAATCGATGAGAATCAGAGCCTTGGATACAATGCATCCGCCGGGGGTATTCTGGCTTGGTGCCGCTGAAGAACCCCGCCGTAGTGCGTTTTCCTATTTTCTCCAGGTCTGTTACTTCCAGGGCATCCAGGTTCGCATCTTGGGTGTAAGCAATGCGTGTCTGCCCCCCAAATGTGAAACCTCGCATCGCAACTCCATGCGTAGAGTTCGCATGGGCCGCGATCGCCAAGCCACCTGCTTCAGAAATTGCATGGTAGGCACCAATGACATCCGTAGAGGCACCCACCGTGTCCGAACCGTAATCAAGCTGCTCAGCAGGAATATGTAAATTTAGTAGAATGTGTTCGATGTCCCGCAAGGGTTTCGTCTCAGGGAATATTCCCAGGATATGAAACCCGAAAGTTGCCGTGAATTCAAAACCAGGTAAGACTAATATCTTCTTGAACAGCCGCCGATATTCATTTAATTTGAGTTGTTCATCTGCAGTCAAGCGATTCGATGCTTCAAGAAACTCGAGCTGCTCAACGCTTTCCCTCATTTGCCGGTAACCCGCGATCGTATTGTGATCGGTGAAGGCGATGATATCCAACCCACGCGCCTCCGCTCGCTGTAAGATTTCTAAATATGTCACACCCTGTTCCTGGTAATCCACCGAAGCAGGTGTATGAAGATGCAGATCCATCGTCCGCCATTGCATTGAAAGACGTGATTGTTTTTTTGCCACCATATTCTCTCTATCCTATTGTTTGTTTTATCTTGCTGATCAGCTCGTCTGGCATGAAGGGTTTTAGAATAAATCCATCTGCTCCTTCCTGATGGCTTCTTTCTGTCATATCCACACCAGAGGCTATGAGGACTCGCACCCCATCCAATTCAGGCTCATTTCGTAATGTGCGCAGCACATCAAATCCATTCAGGTGGCGCAAGTGAACATCCATTAATATCAATTCAGGTTTTTCCTGGCAGATTGCATCGACAATCTGCTGAATTTCTTCTCTTCCCTCCCATAGCACAACTTCATAACCTTCAAATTCCAGGAGCATCTGCAAAAGAGAAAACATATTGGCGTCATCTTCAATTACCATAACTTTCGGCATATCTCTAATCCCCGCTGGATTATTTTCCCTTCTCTTTTTTCTCATGCTTCCTGGGGACAGGCGCTAATGCGATGCGGATGACCTGATCTACTGTATCGACGTACTCAAATTTGATGTCCTTAAGCACTTCCTCTGGAAGTTCTTCTAAATCAGCCTTATTTCTCTTTGGTAGCACCACAGTTTTTAATCCGCTCCGATGAGCAGCTAATACTTTCTCCTTTATTCCGCCCACGGGGAGTACCAGCCCTCGCAAGGTGATCTCACCCGTCATCCCCAAATCCGAACGTACAGGGCGTTTTGATATCAAGGAAACCAGAGCTGTTGCCATCGTCACACCCGCAGATGGGCCATCCTTTGGTTGGGCACCGCTGGGCACATGCAGGTGAATATCCGTTTCCTCGAAGAAGGTCGGCTTTAGAGATAGCTCCTCTGCTCTCGAGCGCACGTACGATAACGCAGCTTTTGCTGATTCCTGCATTACCTCCCCCAGGGAACCTGTCAGCTGAAAACCTTTGTTACCAGGCATCCCGGTAGCCTCGATAAATAATACATCGCCACCTGTTGGTGTATATGCCAATCCTGTAGCAACGCCGGGCATGGATGTCCGCTCAGCTACTTCTTCATTCCCAAAGAACCTCGGTCGACCAATGAATTGACGCACGAGTGTTGGAGTGACCCTAATTTTCTTCTTATTCCCTTCTGCAATCCGGGTTACAACCTTGCGATTTACGGCACCGATTTCTCGCTCCAGATTGCGCACACCGGCTTCGCGTGTATATGAACGGATGATGGTTTGAAGTGCTTGCCGGGTAAATGAAACTTCATTTGTACGCAGTCCGTTTTCTCTCAGCTGGCGCGGGATCAGGTATCCCTTTGCGATCTCAATCTTCTCACTCTCTGTATACCCCGACAGCATGATGATTTCCATTCGATCCCGCAATGGCGCTGGGATTGGTTCTAATAGATTCGCCGTTGTAATGAACATCACCTGAGATAGATCAAAACCGACCTCTAAATAGTGATCACGAAATTCAACATTTTGTTCAGGATCTAGCACTTCCAAAAGCGCTGAAGCAGGGTCACCATGAAAGTCATGGGATAGCTTATCAACTTCATCCAACATGAAGACTGGGTTCCCGGTTTCCACTCTACGGATTGCCTGAAGTATTCGTCCCGGCATGGCTCCGATATACGTGCGGCGATGCCCACGTATTTCAGCTTCATCACGCACGCCCCCCAAGGAAATACGGATGAATTTTCTGCCCATCGCACGTGCGATCGACTGACCGAGTGAGGTCTTGCCAACTCCGGGTGGTCCAACAAAGCAAAGGATCACACCCTCACGCACTCGCCGAATCGCGTCAACTTGCTCCTCAGCCTTGAACTCCTCCTGGCGTTCTAGTTTTAATTTGCGCACTGCTAAATATTCGATGATCCTTTCTTTGACATCCTCTAATCCAAAATGATCATGATCCAGCACTTTGCGCGCTTTCGAGATATCCAAGTCATCCTTCGTCGTGATTGACCAGGGCAGGGATACTAACCAATCCAGATATGTACGGATAACCCCATATTCAGCAGCTGCCGTTGGCAAACGAGATAAACGTTCTAACTCTCTACGCGCCATTTTATCGGCTTCTTCAGGCATTTCCGCTTTCTCGATCTTCTGCCTAAACTCTTCTGTTTCAACAGTCTGTTCGTCTGCTTCCCCCAATTCTCGCTGAATGGCCTTTAATTGTTCGCGCAGAAAGTATTCCCGCTGGACTTTATCTATCTCGGATCGGGCTTCGTTTTGGATTTTCTGCCCAATTTCCAGCATCTCAACTTCACGGGTGAGGATGGTAACCAGTTTCTTCAATTTTTCCAGAACCGGGTCAAGAGCTAATAGTTCTTGGGCATCGTTAAGATCCATGCGTTGGAAATTCGCGATGGTGTAAATGGTCTGCAGTGGGTCTTCCAGCCCAACAACAGAAGCGACCAGCTCACGGGGTATCGATGGGATCATCTCAGCAATGTGCTCGAATTGATCGCGGGCGTTTCTCGCCAGTGCTTCCACTTCGAGATCGTCCTCCATAACTTCTGGATACAATTCGATATTTGCTTTCAGATAAGGTTCGATCTGAATAAACTCCCTTAATTGAAAACGCGCAATTCCCTGTACCAGCAATCGAATCGTCCCATCTGGTGCTCGGAAGAGTCGATGTACAATAGCGACCGTGCCAACTGGATATAAATCATCTGGTCCAGGCGCATCCAACTCAGGATCTTTTGATGCCACAAGCCCAATCAATCGATCCTCACCCGCCATGACATCATCCACCAGGCGGATGGACCGTGGTTGACCAATGGTTAAGGGTACTGCAGTCTGCGGATAAACTACAACTCCCCTCAATGGCAATATTGGCAATTCGGCAGGGATCTGGTCAAATAATTCAGCTTCGTCAGCGATCTCACCTTGCTCAGCGTCACCATTATTCAGGACGCGGGGAGTGATTGGTCTGAATAAGAACTCGTCTTGAAGCTCTTCCAGATCCTCAAACCAACTTAATAAGTCCATAATGCTATGATTCCAACGAGATGCCGGCATTGATTAGTCCATTTACACAGTCACGCGGATTTTTTTCGGTTGATCTTTTGGGAACACCAGACGCAGAAATCCTGCTTTATACTCTGCAACGACTTGGTCAGCTGATACTGGTCCAGGAAGTTTAACTTCTGTGCTGAATTCCCCGAAGAAGATCTCCATTTGGTGATATGCTCGGCGCTCTTGAATATCGGGTCGATTTCCACGCACAGTGAGTTGCGGACCTGTCAACGAGATTGAGAAATCATCTTCTCGCATACCAGCTATCTCGACCCGCACAATTATTGCATCATCGGTTTCAAAAACATCTGTCGGAGGTCGCCAAATATGGAAGCGCACCCCGTTCCACCAGCGTTTTCCGCCGCTTATTGTTTGAGATTCGTCGTCGTTGTACCAAATATGTTGTATCGGTTCTGATTTTAATTCAAGCTCTTCCATCTTTCGCACTCCAATTCTTATTCCAGGGCAAGAGCATTCTGAGCCGCCGCGAGGACGGCCTCATAGTCTGGCTCATCACCCAATGTTGGCATATACTCTGTATACACGGCCCTATCATCCCGGTCAATCACAAAAATTGCTCTACGAAATATTCGTAGCTCTTTTATCAAAACCCCGTACTTCTCACCAAATTCAGCACCGTAGTGATCTGAAAGGGTGGTTACCCGCTCAATGTCTGCTGCAGCGCACCATTGGTTCAATGTATATGGTAAATCCATGCTGACCATCAGAATCACGATATCACTACTCAACGATGAAGCTGCTTGGTTAAAGTGCCGTGTCTCCCGATCGCAGACATCAGTGCTTAGGGACGGCAACGAACCGATAATGCGTACTTTGCCGGGATAGCTTTCGAGCGCATTCAACCAAGACCAATCTTTCGTCATAACGGTAAAATCGTGCACCTGCTCCCCTACATTGATATCTTCACCAATAATGGTGATATCCTGGCCTCGGAATTTCATTATTCCCTGTCTTTCAATATTCACACGGTCCTCCTGGTAATACCTTAATTATCAGACAAATGATAATTACCCCTGGGTTTCCTCCCAGCAAACTAATGAGGGTACCCACTTATTGAAACCCCGACAATCAAAAAGTAATACATTCTTTATTCCCCCACCCAAGCGCCCCCGGCGGGATTCGAACCCACAACCTTAGGTTTAGAAGACCTCTGCTCTGTCCTTTGAGCTACGGGGGCAGTTCTGATAACCTTCAACACTCCGGGCATGGGCGCAGTCCCTTGTATACCCGGGGTCCAGAAAACGTTTGGAGTATCACCTGAGGAGTGCGTCCCAAATGGTCGGCTAGCTCTACAGGTGTCAAGGGTGTATTACCATTAGATAAAAATAGACGGAATACTGATTCAACCAATGAGGTGCGAGCATCGATAAATCCGGGTTGTGTCGCACAATGTGTAATCAGAATGTGCTGTAAACCATCCACTTGTTGAACTTCAGCCGTTTCAGGATCAACCCAATCGATCACATTATCGCCACGAATATCTGCGAATGTCTCCTGATGCTCAGGGCAAAGGAAACCAAACAAGTCGACTCGCCAGTTTCTGTCATTTTGACCCCACCAATCAAAATCGACATGAAAACGAGTCTGCAAACTTGGCTTCACCAAGCTAAAGCGCTTTAGTTCCGTCACTTCCATCCTCCTGATCGACTCACTCGGGGGGAGTTGATCAGCATTTCATTTACTTGTTCAATTTCACCTGTCCCGAATCATCGAATCGAAAATGCAGGTCACCCACATGTTCGAACCATGGTCTCGAAGATAACAGGGCAAAAATTGGTCCTGGTGGGCAGCGGCGAACTATGTTCACTGCTGCATACAATTCGGTAGCGTGTACATGTCCTTGCGGATTCATCTTGGTCAACTCTCTAACTATATCCACTAAAACTCGCTCAAAAGGTGGTCTTTCTTTTTGCATCCGTTCCCAAACATTATTCAAAGCATTAATATCAGGAACTGCGATTGCCATACGTTCATCATATGCACCTGCAACTACTTGCTTGAGCATAGCGAATACTGTCCCACCATCTGAGCCAACCAAAACCGTTCTAATCCACTCACGGCTCGAACGTCGTGAATCAGCTGAAATCAGGACTCTCCCTGGATCTTTACCGCGCTGCACTCTCACGAAGCTGCCTGGCATCAACCCCTGGGTCTGATACCATTCCTGTAAACCAATCACATATCGCTTTTCAGGTACCACCCAACCAGGAAAACTCTCGCCGGATTTGCGATCCTCCAGCATAAAACGAATGCGCGGAGCCTCATATGCTGTGGGGAAGAGATGCTCTACACGAGTTGATAAAGGAAGAGATCCAACTCGCCAATGCGGGAATATTAAGCTGATTACCACATCATCGCTATCAGAACTGTCTGATGCTATCGGAGAAAGTTCATCGTCAAGTTCTTGCTCCAAAGCGAGCATTTCTTTACTAAGCAAATCCCGATCATGCTCTATCTCGTGGTACCGTAAGAAACTGGGGGTTTCGAGAACTTCTTGCGGCTCAAGTCTTTTCAAAAACCATAATACTTCACCTGCTGGTCCAACCTCGTCGAAACGCGGATCTTCTTCCAATCCTAAATCCAGCGAGAACTCCATAAGTTTCGGATTCTCCGATGAAGGCAGTTCAACTTGCTTGATCAAAGTAGTGGTTGGGAGCGGTCCACCTCCAGCGATATCAAGCACAGCTTCAGCAAGGTTCAAATGACCCGGGTTTACATCCAGCAGCAATGCCCTCGGAAACCAGCGTCCAGCAACGCGCACAAAATCTTCGTTGGCTTCCAGATTGCTCTCGAGGCTTTCAGCCAAATGCTGGCGATAGCTATCAATCACAAACTGAGCACTGAGCAGCTCACTGTCCTGGGTAATTTCAGGAGGGTTGTTCAGATAGTGATCATCAACCCCGCTGGCGAACTCGCGTTCTTCACCATTCTCAAACTGAACTTTGATCACCTTCAGATCTGCTACATCCGGATTTACACCAGGTCGTAAGCTAACTACCTTTCCCTGACGCCACCCCAATGCTGGAAATATCAGATTCTGATTTTCTTCGAAGCTATCTTTGGGGAAGTAAAGATCACCAGCAGAACTGCGTTGAATTTCGAATGCCTCGATCTCCCTACGAATCCGCTCTTCGACGATCGCTGTTACTAGCTCATCTGGTGTTAGGGGTGTTTCGATTTCTAATAGATAATTATATATAAATTCTATGTCCTCTTCAAGGAGATCAAAGGTTTCCCAATAATCCTCCCGAAGTGACAAGGATGCTATCACCATAAAATCCTCGGGAAAAATTCCAGCTTAAACTTCATATTCATATTAGAAGATTTTCGCTGAATTGCTAGCTTATAATTATACTCTATGTGTAAAGAAGTCACAGCGAGTCGAGATCAAATCTACATCAAAGATCAATATTCAGGAGCTCTCGTATGCCAGAAGAAAAATGGGAACTAATCATTGAAGTATCCGGCGAACTTCAAGCGGATATATTACGTAATCTTCTTGAGGTCCAGGGAATCAAGGTATTCCTCAACCAGGAAGGTGCTGGACGGGCTTACGGATTGACAGTTGGTCCTATGGGGCAAGTTCAGGTTTTGGTCCCAGAACACCAAAGCCGGGAAGCACACCAAATTGTTGAAGATTATTACGCTGGAAAGTTCGAGTCAGATGAGGGCGACTATTCAGATCTGGACGAAAATACTCAAGGATAAACACTCCCTAACCAGTCTTCCGGGTCAACTTGGACTCCACCTGCCCAAATTTCTAAGTGCAGGTGAGGTCCATTCACTCGGCCCGTCCCCCCCACGATCCCAATTACTTGTCCAGTTTCTACCCGTTCCCCCACTTCCACCATGATCTCTTCTTGGTGCATATAACCGCTGTAAATACCCAGACCATGATCGATCATGACTGCATTCCCCCTCACAATTAGCGGACCTGCAAAAACAACAACCCCATCTGCCGGGGCATATATCTCATTCACCTCATTATTGTAGTTGTAGCAAAAATCTAAACCCGTGTGAAAGTAATTATATGGACTGCCGTTATACGATCTACGGTGACCAAATGTATCTGTATATCCGCATGGTGATGGTGCCATAGGGTTCTCAAAAACACCTTGCCATAGCTGTTCAGGAGTTACCGGTCCGGCTAATGCAGCCCATAATTTATCCTCCGGAATGGTCACATCAGGATCTAGAGTCGCCTCCGGAACCTGCAAAGATTTATAGACGTAGTCTCCTGGCGCCAAATAAATTCTTTGCGAAAATCCGAACGGCACCCCATTGTCAAGCTCACCTTCCACGAGAAAAGAATAATACCCGGGCTCTGTTAACGCGTGTACTCCTTGCAGTGCAACATATTCTCCTTCTTTATCTCGAAAAAAGTTCAATTGATGATCGATCAATGATCCATACACATCCATCTCTTCACTCGTATCGATCCGCAGCACGGTAGTTTCCCCTTGCACCAATGGCTCGGGAGATATCTCGAGTGCTGTAATCTCTCCAGGCAAACCCCCTGGTCCGGGGATAGAATCTTGGTCCTGTAAGACTAATACATCTCCAGGGATCACCCCCCAGGTACCTTCAAGGTGATTCTCAATCACGAGAGTCCAGGGACTGACTCCGTGTTTGAGGGCCAGCTCAATCAAAGATTGACCGTTGGCTAATGAAAATCTCTCCATTTTGACCTGCTGTTGGCTAACCTCTGGGATCACCATGTTATAACCACTGTATAATTCTTCCGTGCTGGTGAGATGGTTTAAATTGATGATCTTTTCCTCTGGGATCTGGAAACTACGGCTTAAACTGCGGATATTCTCCCCAAGTGGCACGGGAGTTGTCACCAGGACATCCCCAATACCTTCCAGACCAGGAATGATGATTTCCTCCCCGGCAGTGAGTTGACCAGGATCGCTGATACCGTTTTCCCTTGCCAAATCTTCCCAGGGAACCCCAAATCTCTGTGCAATATCCCAGAGCGTGTCCCCTTCCTGGATAATGTAGACGGGGCCGGATGGGAGTTCCTCCTGAGCTTGGGCTGCCTCAACCGCAGGTAGGATTGAGAGCACCAAAACCAGAATGAACGTCCAGATTTTTTCCCGATAATTCATCATAATATACCCACAGGATTAATTCATTTCCTAAAATATAATTAAAACACAAATCCCTCAATGTGATGAGGGATGCTCACTAATCTATCATCTCCACACTAATGTTCTTCTCGGGTTAGAACCTCATTAACTCTTTCGACCAATTCATTCGGTCGGAATGGTTTGGAAATATATTCATCAACCTTGGCAATTTCTAAACCCAATACCTTATCAATGCTCTGCGCTTTCGCGGTTACCACTATCACAGGAATTTCCCTGGTGGATTCATCGATCTTAAGTTGCCGATAAATCTCCCATCCATCAATATCGGGCAGCATGAGATCCAGTAAAATCACATCGGGTAAGATTTGTTTTACTAATTTGATTCCAGATTTCCCCTCAGCGACCCCTTTGACCTGGTAGCCCTCACGACTGAGGATGATCCGCACCAGTTCAACCATGTCACTGTCATCTTCAAAATATACTACGCTTTTTAGAGGCTTTTCCATTTCCACCTGATCACCTTAATGCTGTCAATTGTAAGCCCCGATTAGTGTACCATATGTGAGGTAAAATGCTGATGGAACAATAAATCCTGGTTGCCCTTGCCATGCTTTTCACGCTGGGCTATAATCCTGCCGCGTAACATCTGAGATTATCAATAAGGAATGAATAATGATTGACGTAAATGAGCTTCGCAAGGGTGTAACTTTTGAACTAGATAATGAATTGTTCAGAGTTTTAGAATATGAACACCACAAACCAGGGCGGGGAAAAGCTACAATTCGCATCAAAGCCAAAAACCTGCGTACCGGAACGATTTTGGAAAAGTCATTCATCTCCAGCGATCGCGTAAAAGATGCAGATATAGAATATCACAACGTCCAATATTTGTATAATGATGGATCATACTATCACTTTATGGACCAGGATACCTTCGAGCAGCCAGCGATCCCAACCGAGACCATTGGTGAGGCCGCAAACTATCTTGTAGAAAATTTGAATATCAAGCTCACCTTCTATCAAAATGAGCCACTTGACCTTGAATTGCCGATCACTGTTGATTTGAATGTGGTTGAAGCAGAAATCGCGGTGCGTGGCGATACGGCAACCGGAGTCAACAAAAAAGTGACTACTGAAACCGGATTGAGGGTACAGGTACCAAATTTCATTGAAGCCGGAGATGTAATCCGTGTTGATACACGTTCCGGCACCTATATCACTCGAGCCTAACGGATTCTCATATGGAAACACCTGCAGGTAAAGAGTGTCGATATTTTTATGGGGACTATTACCGCGGACGGGATCGCGAGGAATGCCGTTTATTATTATCGGCTTCCCCGCCACAGGATTGGAATCCCGATCTGTGCTTCACTTGCCCAGTCCCCGAAATCCAGATGGCAAACGCCTGTCCAAATTTAATACTTGAAGGCCACCTTGAGCGCCCATTTCCCTTTCTAAAAAAGAAGGTTAAGATCTCCGCGTACTGTAGTAAATCGCTGAAGGATGTCGCAGAGCCAAAGATCGGATGTGGTGAATGCCATCCCCTCCCCCCGACCTTCTCTGGTGTATTTGATGACCCTGACTCTACTCCTTGATCTCGATGATACTCTTTTGGGGAACAGCATGGATACCTTCATCCCTGCCTATCTCCAAGCCCTAAGTGAGCACCTAGAACCATTCATACCTCCTGAAGATTTGGTATCAACTCTTCTGTCTGGCACGCAAGCGATGATGGACAACAATTTGCCGGATCGAACCTTGAAAGAGGCATTTGACCAGGCATTCTACCCAAGTCTTGGTATTGACCAACATACCTATGTAGATAAATTTGATTCTTTCTATACCGAGATTTTCCCCAAATTGAAGTATTTAACCCAAACCCGTCCAGAAGCAGTTGGCATGGTCGAAGAAGCTTTTAACCACGGCTACACGGTTGCTATCGCCACAAATCCTTTGTTTCCCAGGAAAGCGATACTACAGCGACTCGAATGGGCTGGTCTATCCCCTCAGAATTATCCTTTTCGCTTGATTCCATCATATGAAACATTTCATTTCGCCAAACCGAATCCTGCCTTTTTCACTGAGACATTAGCCTGCCTGGGATGGCTACCAGGGCCAGTTGTCATGGTTGGTGATGATTTCGACCATGATATCGCCCCTGCGCGTCTGCTGGGTTTTGGAAATTACTGGGTCACGGATGTGGAGCAAGACTCCATAGAAAAATTACCAGGATCTGCTGGCTATGGTGGAATTGATAAGCTTATTTCTTGGATAGATTCCATTCCAGGTGAAGATCTCCACCCAGACTTCGGTCATATTGAAACTATGGTAGCAGTCCTGCGGGCTACCCCAGCCGTTGTGCACGCATTCTCACAGCAATTAGACTCTGCCAATTGGGTAGAACATCCTCAACCTGGCGAATGGAGTTATACGGAAATATTATGCCATTTGCGAGATGTAGATTCTGATGTGAATATTCCCCGAATTAAGAAAGTTCTCGAGGAGGTCAATCCTTTCCTACCCGGTATCGATTCTGATAAATGGGCACATGAAAGATTGTATTACTGTCAAAGCGGACCGGATGCGCTGAGAGATTTCACAAGTTCACGCATCCAGTTATTGGAGGTTCTAGATTCCCTCGAAGCTCCTGATTGGGATCGACCTGCTCGACATGCGATTTTCGGACCCACAAACCTAAAAGAATTGGTTAGCATCATTGTCGGTCACGATCAACTTCATACACAGCAAGCCTTTAGATTCTTGGGGGATTTATCCAAACGTACTGTGACTCAAGCACCAGGGTTACAGTTATGAGTTATCTGTGTTGATTATTCTGCACCGCCTCTAATTATTCAACCCGGTGTTATGAATGCTACATTCAACCTGATGGATGATTACCCACTAATTAGATGTTAAAATTCGATAGTTAATGTATTGGTCTCTTACTGGATGGAGAAAGAACAAAGGAGATAAGAATGAAACAGCGTGTTGTCGTCACAGGTCTTGGGTGTGTAAGCCCAATTGGCAATGATGTAACTACAACTTGGCAGAACATCCTCAATGGGAAATCTGGTGTTGACCTGATCACCCATTATGACACCAGTGAATATGATTGCAAGATCGCAGCTGAAGTAAAAGACTTTGATGGAAGATCGTTATTCGGACCCCATGATTCTCGCAGGATGGATCGATGTACACAATTCGCCTTGTCGGCTGGTCAGCAAGCAATTCAAGATGCGCAATTAGAGGTTAATGCTGCGAATCGCGATCGCATTGGAGCAGTCGTCGGAACTGGCATCGGTGGAATCGAAACTTTATATGAACAATTTAGCAATTTCACAGCGCGAGGACCTTCACGAGTGAGTCCCTTCCTGGTGCCGATGATGCTCCCCGATACCCCAGGCAGTAATCTAGCCATCAAATTAGGCATCAGAGGAACAAACATTGCCGTAGTAACCGCCTGTGCGACCGGGACCAATGCTGTTGGGGAAGCGAGTGAAATTATTCGCCGCGGTCAAGCAGATGTCATGTTAGCTGGAGGTTGTGAAGCTGCGATCGTGCCACTTGCTATGGCAAGTCTCTCAAAAATGGGGGCGATGTCTACTTATAAAGGGGACCCAACCCGTGCAAGCCGTCCCTTCAACCAGGATAGAACGGGTTTCGTGATGGGGGAAGGTGGTGCGATATTGGTGCTCGAGTCCTTAGAGCATGCCCAATCCAGAGATGCGCAGATATTAGCGGAATTGGTTGGTTATGGCAGCACCAATGACGCTTTCCATATCTCCGCTCCCGCGGAGAATGGAGCCGGGGCTGCAACATGTATGCGATTGGCACTCGATTCTGCCGGGCTCGAACCGAGCGATATCGATTATATCAACGCCCATGGCACTGGTACACCGCTCAATGATAGAAGTGAAACCGCAGCCATAAAAACAGCCTTTGGTGAACAGGCATACCATACTCCAATTTCTTCCACAAAATCAATGACTGGACATTTGCTCGGAGCAGCCGGAGCAATAGAAGCCCTGTTTTGTGTCAAAGTCATTCAGGATAGCATCATGCCAGCCACCATTAATTATGAAGTTCCAGATCCTGAATGTGATTTGGATTACATTCCTAACCAATCACGTCCTAAGCAGGTTGTTAATGTCATGTCTAACTCATTCGGCTTTGGTGGTCACAACGCCGTGATAATCCTTAGAAAGTTCGCTGAGACCATCTGATGAGTCCCCGGTATGCGCATATCACAGGATGGGGAATGGCGGTTCCAGATAAAATCCTCACCAATAGCGATCTGGAGAAAATTGTTGATACCGATGATGAATGGATCGTCTCCCGGACTGGGATTCGAGAACGTCACATTGCGGGTGCCAACGAAACAAGTGCCTCACTAGCCTCTGACGCAGCTATGCGTGCCTTAGAGGTCGCCAATCTCCACCCCGGTGATCTCGATATGATCATATTATCTACCTCCTCTCCGGAAAATATTTTTCCCGCAACTGCTTGCTTGGTCCAGGATCGAATTGGGGCAGTCAAAGCTGGTGCATTTGATCTTCTTGCTGCTTGTACTGGGTTTATTTACGCAGTGAATTTGGGTTCTCAAGCCATCAAATCAAACGGCGCAGAGAATGTGCTTGTGATCGGGTCAGAAACCCTTTCCCGGTTTGTGAATTGGAAAGACCGCAACACCTGCATATTGTTTGGAGATGGTGCTGGCGCCTTCGTGATGCAAGCCAGTGAAGAACCTGGTGGTGTCATGACTGCAATACTCCGTTCGGATGGCTCTGGAGCTGACCTGCTCTCGATCCCTGGAGGAGGCAGCCGGCATCCTGCTAGCATGCAAACACTTTACGATGGTCTCCATTACATCCAAATGAATGGGCGCGAGGTCTTTCGCTTCGCTACGCGGGTCATGGCGGAGGCAAGCAAGCAAGCTGTTGAAGCTGCTAACCTGACGATGGATGACATCCAGTTGCTTATCCCCCACCAGGCAAATCAACGCATTATCGAAGCTGCTGCACGCGGTTTGAATTATCCCATGGAGCAGGTCATGGTCAACATTGAACGTTATGGTAATACCTCCACTGCCTCCATCCCCATAGCAACAGTTGAAGCTATAGAACAAGGTCGCCTAAATCCAGGTGACAAAACAGTCATGGTTGCTTTCGGGTCCGGTTTAACTTGGGGTGCCGCACTTGTTGAGTGGACTGGTCCGCTGCCCTACAGGCGCAAGGTAAGTCCTCGCAAGGTCCGCTGGTTTGCTCGCACCCGATCAATTCTTGCCAGACTTCGCCGTAGAATTGAAGGTTTTATCTGGGGTAAAGGGTAAATCCTTCCTTTTCCGTTCGAGTTTAATTGAGGGTGCGAAATTGTGCACCCTCAATTTCTTTCATTAAAATATTTCACATTTGATTAAATATAAAATTTTGTCCATGATTCAGTCAACTGTCACTTATATGCATAAATGTTAGAACGACGTTAGAAATATGCAATTTCGGTAATTGATATGTTCCTTTGAACGTCAGAGATTGGTATAATGTTTATGAAATCTGCGGTCTTTCGAAAATCTTGGAGGTAACTGTGAATCCGACCCGCAACCGTTCATCAATCATATACTTGCTGCTTTTTGTGGCCATCATCGTAATGGTGGTGTACCAGTTTCAGCAGCAAGCAACTACACAAGAAACTTTAACCATTAACGAATTAGCTGCTGATGTTCAAAATGGTGAAGTAAATCGTATAATCGAGGATGATAATCTTCTCCGAGTGACCTATGCTGATGGTACCGAAAGTGAATCTCACAAAGAATCAGATGCCACTCTTATCCAGCAGTTAAAAGAGCTCGGAGTACCCACCGCTGCACTTTCTGCAGAAAACATAATAATTGAGGTCAAACCACCCAGCGCATGGCTGGGGATTGCCACTGCTCTGGGATACTTTATCCCCTTCGTCCTGCTAGCCGGCGTTTTCTGGTTCGTTTTCCGTCAGGCACAGGGAAGCAATAATGCGGCCATGTCTTTTGGAAAATCGAAAGCCCGTATGTTTTCTGGAGATCACCCGGCTGTAACCTTTGAAGATGTAGCTGGAATCGAAGAATCCAAAGAAGAACTTGCAGAAGTGGTTGAATTCTTACGTGAACCAGAGAAATTTATTGCCCTGGGTGCCCGCATTCCAAAAGGCGTTTTGCTTGTGGGACCACCTGGAACCGGTAAAACCCTGCTGGCTAAAGCAGTTTCCGGCGAAGCAGGTGTACCCTTCTTCTCAATCTCAGGTTCCGAATTTGTTGAGATGTTCGTTGGTGTAGGTGCCAGCCGTGTACGAGACCTATTCGAACAGGCGAAACGGCACTCACCATGTATCGTATTCGTCGATGAAATCGATGCTGTCGGTCGCCAGCGTGGTGCTGGTCTCGGCGGCAGCCATGACGAGCGTGAGCAAACATTGAACCAAATGCTGGTTGAGATGGATGGTTTTGAAACTGATACAAACGTAATCATCGTCGCTGCGACGAACCGGCCCGATATTCTTGATCCAGCCCTCTTGCGCCCAGGACGGTTCGATCGAACAGTGGTGCTTGATCGACCTGATATGCGTGGTCGGGAGGCTATCTTGCGGGTTCATGTCAAGGGTAAACCCCTTTCTCCAGACGTGGACCTTGGTGTGCTGGCCCGATCCACCCCTGGCTTCGTTGGAGCGGATATTGAGAATCTGGTAAATGAAGGTGCCATTCTAGCTGCCAGACGAAACAAGAAAGTCATCGGGCAGACCGACCTTGAGGAATCCATTGAGCGCGTGATCGCTGGTCCTGAGCGAAAGAGTCGCTTGATCAGCGAAGAAGAAAAACAAATCATTGCATATCACGAAGCCGGTCACGCCATTGTTGCTAATTCAATCCCCGAGGCTGATCCTGTTCATAAAGTATCTATCACTTCCAGGGGAATGGCTGGTGGCTACACCATTATGCTTCCGACGGAAGACCGCACCTTGATGTCCCGCAAGAAATTGTACGCTGACATGGTGAGTTTGTTGGGGGGACGAGCTGCCGAATCGATAGTCTTCGATGACATCACCTCGGGTGCTTCAAATGACATTGAGCGTGTCACTCGCATGGCTCGTTCGATGGTAACACGACTGGGTATGAGCTCAGAACTCGGACCGATGGTATATGGTCAGAAGGAGGAGTTAATCTTCCTGGGTCGTGAAATCTCAGAACAGCGTGACTACTCCGAGGATGTCGCCAGAGAGATCGATAAAGAAGTAAGAAAATTGGTTGGCGAAGCCTACGAGAACGCCCGGTCAATTATCGTTCAATACCGTGACAAATTAGATACAGTGGCCCTGCGATTACTGGAAGTGGAAACTATTTCCCGTGAAGAATTCGAGGAGATGTTCCCAACCCCAGTGCAAAAGAACAGCGGCACTCCCGTACCTCAGCCTGCTGTCCCACAGATGGCGTAATCCCACACATCAATAGGGCGTGGAACAATCTTCGTATAATGTTCCACGCCCTATTTTTTTATTCCGAATTTTGCTTGAAAAAGAACCTCAACCCCCAAAATGACTGATCAATACAAATCTGCATACTACCAACATGAAGAACCAGGATACTTGAGGATCAGCGGTCCCGACCGCGTGGCGTTTCTCCAGCGCCAAACAACCAATGATATCGGATTGTTATCACCAGAACAGCCCCTGGTTACTGTCCTTACCTCCCCGGCAGGTCGCATCTTGGATGTGCTATGGGTCATCGATGATGGTGAAGAAACCTTCGGGGTCTTAACTTTACCGGGACAGGGCGATCAAACAGCTGAATTTTTGAATAAGCGCATTTTCTTCATGGACAAAGTCTCCATAGAGAATAAAAGTGATGCTCTCTTGCAGCTTGATCTCTTTGGAGGAGGGACGACCAAATTCATTCAGGAATTGGGTCTTCAACTTGAAATCGGGGAGAATAAAATCATTGCTGGTAGTCTGGCCGAGGTTCCTATAAGGATTCTCATTCATCATGAAATGGGTTCCCGCATTCTGGTCCCAAGCGCCGCAGTACGCCAGATAACTTCCGTTCTTGAGCATAAGAACTCGCTGCCGCTCTCTCTTGAAGATTATGAAATACTGCGCGTCGAAACAGGAATACCTGCCGCGGGTCATGAACTGGTTGAAGATTACACACCCTTAGAAATTGGTTTTCGTTGGGCGATATCCGAAAACAAAGGCTGCTACACAGGGCAGGAAGTCATCGCCCGTCAAGTAAATTATGACAAAGTAACCCGGCAGCTTGTCGGTCTCTGCATCGATGAAACACCACACATTGGTGATACACTTTATGCTCAGGAAAACAACCAACCTGCAGGAACAATCACTTCCCTGGCGTTGTCCCCTCGTTTTGGAGTTATCGCCTTAGCCGTCATCAAACGCCCCTTCCACCAACCGGGTACTGATCTGATCCTGAACAATGGAGACCGGGTAAACAAGGCAGTGACGAACGCTCTTCCTTTTCAATAGAACCCTGGATTTAGCAAAAGGTTTTCATACCGCTAGAGGTTCGCAAGCACAGGTCTCAAGATCTTGAATCCCCCGCTCCCATTTGAAGATAAAATCATTTTGGTTACCGGATCAGGCCGCGGTATTGGCCGCGCGATCGCTTTGCACTTTGCCAGCCTAGGCGCACAGGTAATTATAAATTTCTTTCGCAATCGAAAACCCGCTGAACAGACTGCAGCAGCTGTTCGCGCCTTCGGTCAACAAGCACTGGTTGTCAAAGCCAATGTGGGTACGGATGAAGGTCTGGACCATCTCTTCCATGAAGTAGAAGACAAATTTGGTGGTTTGGATATACTGGTCAATAATGCCGCCTCTGGATTCAATCGCCCTGCTCTCCAACAAAAACCAAAAGGCTGGGATTGGACCATGAATATCAACGCGCGCGCATTGCTGTTCTCTGCTCAGCGTGCCGTGCCCTTGATGGAAAAACGAGGTGGGGGATTCATCGTTAGTATTTCCAGTCCTGGTTCAGAGAGAGTCCTTCCAGATTACGTCGCCGTTGGAGCAAGTAAAGCCGCACTAGAAGCAATCACGCGCTATCTGGCGGTTGAATTGGCTGAGAAGAACATTATCGTCAATGCAGTCTCCCCAGGTGTTGTGGATACAGAAGCGCTCCTTCACTTTGATGCCGTACAAGGTGAAAAATTCATCGAATCAGTGGTCGACCAAACACCAGCGGGGCGTCTGGTCACCCCAGAGGATATCGCCCAATTGGTTGCATTCCTATGCAGCCCGGCTGCAAGCATGATCCGGGGACAGGTTATCTTGATCGATGGGGGGTACACGCTTCGTGGATAAACCACAACATCAAGGATGACCTCAAACAGCCAATCCTTTATTTTCTGTCCAAATCTGCAGGTTAAACTAACCTACCGGGCATCAATATAATTTCGGGAGGACAATTATGTTTAAAGTTGTTCTTCAATCTAAGATTCGTATCCCTCTACGACCTTATTAACCTGTATGGGTAATTTATACGCCGATTAATATTGCCCGTGCTGGAGCACCATCTGAGTTGGCTAATTTTAAAGGTAAACAGTAAATTGTATAACGACCCTGAGATACCTCGCTGAGGTCTAACCCCTCAACTATCACAACCCCAGCTGACAATAGTTTTTCATGGGTGGGGCGGCTATTCTTATAGGGTGCGATGGATAAATAATCCATTCCAACCAGTTTTACCCCACGCCGCACGAGATACTCAGCCCCATCTTCACTGAGTCCCACGAAATCCGTCTGGAAAACCGATTCCCCTTTTGCCCAAAGATCAGAATTACTTGTTTTGAAAAGGACTCTGCGTGTGCGGGGAGGTATTTGAGCTTCCTCAAGCACGGCAGCAGTGATCAAATCCACATCCGGAAGATGTAAAACATAAGCTCGCCCCGCAAGCAAGCTGAGATCTAGCTGATCCACAGTGATACCATCCTCCAGGAAATGGAATGGAGCATCAACATGCGTTCCAGTGTGAACACCCATATCAACTCGTGAGACATTGGCGTTCGACCCATCCTCAATTTTGCTCACCCGTTCAATTTCAACACGGGGATCACCTGGCCAGGTTGGCAGTTCAGAGGATATTGTTAGTGTAATGTCGTATGTACGCATATTAATCTCCAAACGATGATCTGACGATAATTCATTGGATTTATTAAAAGTATATATTAGGGTAAGTGAAAATGCAACAATCCTATATCCTTATCTCGTGAATTGAACTTCATTCATGCTTCTTCATCAATTAACCCTTGACTCTCCGCTAACAGGAGGATGTATACTGCTGGGTATAGCCTCCTAAAACACAATTTCCAAATTTGGAGAAAAGAATGCTAAAAATCGGGGAGCTCTCGAGAATCGGTCAGGTGTCCGTTAAGACATTACGATATTACGACGCTGTGGGTATACTGAAACCCCACCAGATCGATCCCGTTAATGGTTACCGCTATTACTCTTTTGACATGCTGCCGACACTTAACCGCATCCTTGCTCTCAAGGAGTTGAGCCTCTCCCTTGAACAAATCAAACATCTGCTCAGCGATGATATTACAGCTGAGCAGCTGCGTGGCATGCTGCGATAAAAACAGGTTGAGATACAACAACAGATGGCAGAAGAAAAGGAAAAACTGGCCCGTGTAGAAGCTCGTTTGAAAATGATAGAACAGGAGAATAAAATGCCTAATTATGATATTGTAATCAAGAAAGTGGAGCCTGGCTTTGCGGCAACGGTCAGAGATGTCATTCCTAGATACCCGGAACAAGGACATATGTGGGATGAGCTCGAAGCATTCCTGGCTCTCCACCAGATTCAACCTCAAGGACCTTGTTTTACGATTTATTATTCAGACGAACCCAATATCGACACAGAGGTCTGCGAACCGGTGAGCGGCTCAATCCTCGAAGACCCAAAAGTTAATCACCGTCAGCTTTCTGGGGTTGACACAATGGCAACTGTGATCCATAAAGGACCCTTCATTTCGATTGGCGAAGCATACGCAGCAATCATAAAGTGGATCGAGGTCAATCAATACCGGATAAACGGTCCTTCCCGCGAAGTGTACCTTAGACCAGCGGCAAATGGCTCCCAGACAGATCCCGAGACCGTCACTGAGATCCAATTCCCGGTTGAAAAAACCTGATCGCAAGAATTTCAGTAATATGTAGCTGTCTACCAAAAGATCCTGGATCTACAGAATCTCACGATCTAATCGCACCTTACCTTGGGAACTGGCAAAATGTTTCCCATAACTTTTCAACCAATCGTGATGCTGTTGATGGTCACCCGCTGTAAAGCCTGGGTATCAATCGAGATGCCCAGGCCAGGCATCTCTGGCACATCAATGCTGCTGTCTGGATTGAGCTCGAAACGTTCATTGGTGATATCCTCAGCATAATATCTTTCCGTAGCTGAAATATCGCCGGGAAATACAAATCCCGGCAAGCTGGCCAATGCCAGGTTCGCTGCCCTACCCACACCAGTTTCCAGCATTCCCCCACACCATACCGGCACACCAGCTGCATAACACAAATTGTGGATTGCTATGCCTTGGCTGAGTCCCCCAACACGTCCTGGTTTAATATTAACCACTCGACAGGCTTCCATTTCTAAGGCCTGGCGAGCATGCCTATCTGACATGATGCTCTCATCCAAACAAATCGGCGTCATAAACTTCGTCTGCAGTTGGCGATGATCCCAGAGATCATCCTCAGCTAGGGGCTGCTCTATCATCAATAAATCCAGGTCATCGAGAGGGATTAATGCGCGCGCAGAATTAAGATCATAAGCTGAATTGGCATCCACCTGTAAACGTAGTTCCGGGAAGGCTTGGCGAACCGCGCTTACATCAGACACATCACGTCGCGGCATTATCTTCAGCTTTACCCGCTCATAGCCTTGCTGAAGATACGCTTCAACCACATGAATAAGCGTGTTTTGGTCTTCCTGGATTCCTACTGAGACACCCACCTGCACATCATTGCCTTCACCGCCAATCAAATCTTGGAGACAACGACCATCACGTTTACCCAATAAATCCCAAAATATCATTTCTAATCCAGCTTTTGCCATTGGGTGGCCTCGAATATGAGCTAATTCATCCTGCAAATCCTGTGCGCTTTCCAAATTTACGTTAAATATCCCCGGGATCAGGAAATCCTTCAATACATGCCAGGCTGTCTTTGATGTCTCATAGGAATATCCGGGATCCCGGTCGGCTACACATTCACCATACCCGATCAATCCCTCCGATCGGGCTTCCAACAATATGCATTCCCGCTCCAATGTAGACCCGAAGGAGGTTTTAAAAGGAGCCTGCAGTGGCATTCGTAGATGATATAAAGTTACCTGGGAGATTTTCATCAATAGCTCCTAAAGTGTCCCTTCACCATGACTGAACACATAATAACTGCGCGGGAATTTTCCAGGCAGGTACACAAAATCCGTAACCAGGTATCCGCGCTGGAATAAATTTTCAAATATACTGCGCGTGGTCATGCGCCATTCTCTAGCTGATTCAAAATCCGCGTGTTTTAATGCCAGAAAATCTGATGGTATCTCAACCAAAACGATTATGGGTATTGGATCCTTAAAAAAATTTTCGGGTGTAGAGCCAGCTGATTTAGAAGGAATCACCCATCCTTGTTTATCAACCTGTGTGGGATTTATGATCGCTGCATCGGCTGCCAAGAAATGTGATAAATCTAAATTGGGGCGCGCCTTGGTGCTCAACCTCTTCTCAACCCGCTTGGAATTTACCCACCAATCTACCTCAAACCGGTCGGAGGCTAAGCCAACATTTAATCCATCCCTCATCTCACCATAAACTTCTCGCCGGTAGGTGCTGCACACCGCTCCCAAGCGAGTAATATTCAGATGGGCATTGCGGCTCAGCAGGGGATCATACGTCCAAGTGATACGATCGATCCCCTGGTGGCGAACCAATTGCCACTGGGCACGTTTAAGTTGATAACCAAGGCCTTTCCCACGAAATTCCGGGAGAACAGCCAGTATATGGGAACAATGTTTGAGGCGTGGTCCATCCGGTGTTGAATATAATCCAGGAAAACCGAATGCAAATCCCGCCATTGGGGCACTCCTTTTCCCCTCATCTTCAGCAGGAAAAGCGCCAAGCACAAAGCCACCATTATGGACGGCCGTGATCAACAAGTGTGCCGGAACGACGTCAGTCTCGCTACCTGGCCAGACAACCTTTTGTAATTCTTCTACCTCGTGCAGCTGGTCAATGGTGTCCAGGATCTGGATATTCCAATTATTTACCATAGTATCTCAATAGTTTTCTCCGGGACCCAGGTTAGGCAGGCCGGCGCCTGAAAATACTGCGCCACATACGCCTGCGCCAATCATGCCCTTCCAGGTAGGCCAGACGCTGAGAAAATCTGGAGGGCATTAAATTAAAAAAACGCGGGATGGAGTCCAAATTGCTCGCCCGATTGGTCGCCAGGTAATCTAACCAATAAACCGATACCGGAGTTGTAGGGATTAAATTCTCCAAAAATACCGTCAAAGCTCGCAGATACGGCTGCCGCAGATGAACCAGCCTCCGGCGCATACCTAAAGTTTCGACCACAGTTAGCACAACATCGTTAAATGTTAAATACTCCGGGCCGCCAATTTCATACATCTGGTTATTGGTTCCAGCATCATCCAATGCCCACAATAAGCAGGTTGCCAGATCCTCAACCCACAAAGGCTGAAGTAAACTCTCACCATCACCAGGAACGAAAAAGAAACTGGGGATACTTGCGATCAGCTGCGCTAATCCGGTCGTAAACCCATCATTGTTGCCGAATACGATTGCGGTACGCAATATGGTGAAATCAATTCCGCTTCGGCGGATATACTCTTCAGCGATGGCCTTTGCTTTCAGTACTGGATAGGCTGATGCCCGGTCTGCTCCCAGGTGACTCACGAAAAACAAGCGTTTAACGTTTGCATCCGCTGCTGCAGCAACAACATTCTGCGTCCCCTGAATGTCGATCACCATCAAACTGGCATAAGCTCCCCGCCATTCAGCCCCTGCCAGGTGATAAACGACGTCCACTCCAACCATTGCAGCTCGCAAGCCACGATCGTCATCCAGGCCGCTCACTGCAACTTCAACCGGTAAACTGCGCGGCAGATTTGGAGATTGCGCTGAGGCGCGCAGTAAAATCCTGACCTGGTTCCCAGCATCAACAAGATGCCGTACCAGCACTTGTCCAATAAAACCAGTGCCTCCAGTAACCAATATCCTGCTCATAGATTAGAAGTCCCCTTATAAGGGACAAAATATTTCATTAGTGGGTTGGGCTTTCCGGATTATAGCATGCTCATCAGGAGAATTTTGATATAATCAGGGGTAATATAGTCTCTCTCGAAAAACCTTTTTTTCAATCCAATCATTCGGTAGGATAATTCAGATATAAAACCAGCGGGAGCATGTCCCCGCAAATATGGGATAAATGTTAAATGCCAAGCGTGATTGGGGTGGTATTATGAGTCGCAGATTGTTCCCCACAATACTATTTACCATCAGCGCTGTGACCCTCCTTTGGTCAGCGTTTTATTACTCTCCTGCCCAGGCTGAGATCACTGCCGCGATTATCGTTGAAATAGCTGGTGATCCTATCACGGATGAAAATGGAGCAGCATTTACCTTTACTATCCAATTAGACTCCCAGCCGGGGGATAAGGTCACGATACTATTAACCAGCGATACGCCATCTGAAGGAGTAGTTTCCGTAGAATCACTGGATTTCAATCAAGGGAATTGGAAAAATCCCAAACCTGTCGAGGTGACCGGCGTTCCCGACGGCATCCAAGATGGAGATGTTGTCTACCAGATTACAGGAATTTCTTCCAGCGCAGATCCTAACTTTAACGGGTTACCGATGCCGGCCGTATCAATCACCAATTTTAATGATCCTGTTCCAATCGCAAATGATGATCACCCACCCATCGATGGCTTTGCAGACATCGTCATCCCGGTGCTGGAAAATGATGCCGCTCTGGATGATGTTCCATTAGAAATTTCCGTTATCAGCGACCCCGTTGATGGTTCCTATGCCATTAATCCTGATCCTGTAAACACGATCACTTACACCCCTTCAGAAACCTTTACTGGCATCGATCAATTTACCTATATGGTTTGTGATTTGGATGGCGATTGCTCAAGCGCAGATGTTGTCATCGAAGATCAGATCCCGCCTGAGATTATCTCTGTATCTCCTGCCGGAGTAGGAGGCATCTTCGAGATCAGCGATGAAGAAATCGTGGTTGAAGTCGAAGTAACTGATAATTTTCAAGTGAATTGTGTTAATTTCATTAGATGGGACGCCAGAATTGAGCAGCACATTCAGCTGGGTGAAGATTGCCAGGCTCCATATGTGATTACTATCGATGGGAGCAGCCTGAATTATGGTTGGAATCAGATCTCCATTCATGCCTCCGATATGGCAGGAAACATTTCCCCATACGCCCTTTTTTGGTTCTACCGCCCGAATTACAACTACATGCCTCTGATCATTTCCCCCTGATTTATTTTCCAGCAAGCAGACCCCATCAAACTTGACGTAAAGAATCATAAAGAACTATCTACAGATTTCGATTTCAATTCCCCAAACCAGGCATATCCTCAATATCTTAATAAATATTCACACAACAAAATTAGCCTAAATTTGCTCAAGAAAAGCGCAAATGTAGGCTAATATATTTAGAACTATCCACTCAAGGGTCTATAGGTTACGTTCCTTCTTCCCAAGAATTTAGATAAGCAATCTGTTGCTCGGTCAGGGAATCAATATCAACTTTCATCGCCGCCAGTTTTAAGCGGGCGATGTCCCGGTCAATCTCTTCCGGCACACCGTACACTTGTTTTTGCAGTGCCTGCACATTTTTCACCATGTATTCCAGGCTTAATGCTTGGTTGGCAAAAGACATATCCATAACGCTGGCGGGGTGACCTTCTGCGGAGGCTAAATTGATCAAGCGGCCTTCGGCCAGAATATTGATACTGTGATCATCATCAAGAATATATTGTTCCACAAACGGGCGCACAAGTCGTTTTTCTTGCGCCATTTCCTCCAGCGCGGGGATATTTATCTCGACATTGAAATGTCCCGAGTTAGCTACAATGGCACCATCTTTCATGGCTTCAAAATGATGCTTATCGATGACATTGATATCGCCAGTCAGGGTGACAAAGATATCACCGATCGCAGCAGCTTCAGCCATTGGCATAACCCGGAAACCATCCATCAAGGCTTCCAATGCGGGGAGGGGATCAACCTCGGTCACGATCACATTGGCACCCATGCCGCGCGCCCGCATGGCGAGACCGCGTCCGCACCAACCATATCCTGCCACAACGAAGTTCTTTCCTGCCAACAGGACATTTGTTGCTCGGACGATACCATCAATAGTGGATTGACCTGTCCCGTAGCGGTTGTCGAAAAGATGTTTGGTCATGGCATCGTTAACAGCAATTACAGGGAATTCCAAAGCACCATCCGCTGCCATAGCCCGCAGCCGAATCACTCCTGTGGTTGTCTCCTCAGTGCCGCCGATCACATTTTCCAGCATCTCACGCCGGTCCTTGTGCAGCGTGCTCACCAAATCAGCACCATCATCCATGGTTATGTTCGGACCGAAATCCAGGGCGGCATTTATATGCTTGTAATAAGTAACATTGTCTTCGCCCTTGATTGCAAAGACAGGGATCTCGTAATGAGTGACTAATGCCGCTGCTACATCATCCTGAGTAGAGAGCGGGTTGGAGGCAGTTAAGACCACCTCTGCCCCTCCATCGTGCAGGGTATGCATCAAATTTGCAGTTTCGGTTGTGACGTGTAAACAAGCTGAAATCCGCAGTCCTTTAAGAGGTCGCTCTTTTGCGAAGCGTTCACGGATCAACCTCAGTACCGGCATCTCGCGCTCTGCCCAGTCGATCCTTCTGCGACCACCTTCTGCAATTTTGATATCCTTAACATCGTAATTCTGCATAATTATCTCCAAATATATTTACTAGTTTATTCCTGCTCAAATGATATTCATGAATTCAATAAAACATCTAATTGGCCTTGGTCATCAAAGTTCTCGCGAAATCGAGCCACAAAGGCAGAAGGAGTGAATGAGTGTCCTCTGGGTCCTTCCTGCTCCAGACAGAAAGCCGCGGCAACTGAACCCATCTGCGCACACGTTTCCAATTCCCAGCCCTGAGCATAGCCAGAAAGGAACCCACCGCGGAAGGCATCACCCACTCCCGTCGGATCGTTGATCTGCTGTGGAGGTACCACAGGGATCCTTGATTCCTTATCCTGATAGTAGATGATAGAACCTTCCTCACCCAGAGTCAATACTGTGAATTGTGTTTGCTGGTTTATCTCTGCAGTAGAAAACCCGGTCCGTTTCTGAATCATCCTGAATTCATATTCATTAACAAACAATGCCAAAGCCCCATTAATTCCGTCTTCAATCTCTTCATCTGTCAGACGAGGGATCTGTTGGCTGGGGTCATAGATATAGGGGAAGTTTAATTTCTTGCATTCCAAAACATAGCAAACCATCGCGCGGGGATCATTGGGGGAGATCAATACCAGTTCAGGCTGTTCGCCCTCTAAATTCTCCAGGGATAAATCTACAGCTGCAGCCATCGCTCCCGGATAGAAACTAGCGATCTGGGCATTTGCCAAATCCGTATTGACAAAAAAGGAAGCGGTAAATTCCCCCTTAATCAGCCGAATCCCGGAAGTATCTACCCCATAAGACTCCAATTCTTCCCGGTGCTCAGCGAAATCTTCACCAGCAGTGGCAAACAAACGCGGGTGCTCCCCCAACAATGCTAATGTGTAGGCGATATTTGATGCAATCCCACCAGGCTGGCGGACCATGCTTTCCACTAGAAAGGATAAACTGAGACATTCCAGCTGATCGGGCAAAATATGATCCGCGAATTTACCGGGGAACTTCATTAAATAATCAAAGGCGATCGAGCCCGTCAGTACAATTTCCATCCGATCAGTCTCCAAAAGCGGCGGGTCAGTGTTGACCTGCCATGACACTCTGGCGCAAGTTGCTCTCGAATGGGGGATATACAACCCCATTCTCGGTCACTATCCCGGTAATCAAGTGGTGTGGTGTAATATCAAAAGCAGGGTTTCGAGCCCTGGCACCCTTTGGCGCAGCCTGTTCTCCAAAAAATTGAATACCCAAAACTTCACCTTGATCCCTCTCCTCAATCGGGATCTGCTTCCCTTCTTGTAAAGAAAGATCAACCGTTGAGGTAGGCACTACAGCAAAGAAGGGGACCTGGTTATCTCTGGCTGCCAAAGCCAGCATATATGTCCCGATTTTATTCGCCACATCCCCGTTAGAAGCGACCCGGTCCGCACCAACCAACACCCGATTAATGCTCCCGCTGCTCAAAAAGAATCCAGCTGCATTGTCAGTGATGATCTCATACGAGATTTGGTACTGCTCGAGCTCCCATGCTGTGAGGCGTGCTCCCTGCAACCGCGGACGAGTTTCATCGACCAGCACATGTGGATTTTTTCCTTGCTCATGCGCCATTCTGATCACTCCCAGCGCCGTTCCCCAATCAACAGTCGCCAAGGCACCCGTATTGCAGTGGTGGATCACGGTTTCGTTCTCCTTCATCAGGTTCGCCCCATGGGTCGCCATTTTTTTATTGATCTGCACATCTTGGTCAGCCATTTGTTGAGCATATACTAGCATTGCAATCCGCAGGTCGCCGGTATTGCCAATCTCAGGATCCTCGACAACCTGCAGCATGCGAGCGACTGCCCAGGTCAGGTTGACAGCGGTTGGACGGGCTGCCTGCAGAACTTCTGCCGCTTTGATCATCTCATCCCGGAACTCTGCGATATCGCTTGTCGTTGAGTTCTGAGCTGCCAGAGCCATCCCAAACGCTGCTGAAGCCCCTATCGCCGGGGCACCTCGCACCACCATCTGTTGAATGGCTTCCGCCACCTGGACATAGCTCTCAAAGCTTACCTCCCGGTATTCACCAGGCAGCAGCCTCTGATCAATCATCCGAACTTGCTGGCGTGTGTAATCCCACGTGACTGTCCGCATAAATTCCCTGTCCATAAGCCCCCTATCACCCTCCTGAATAAAGCGGACTGAGTTTAACATGTATAAGATACTTTGTCAAAGCATTCCAATTTCCGCAGTTAAGCTTACCCTTCCCCCACTATACCACCGTTCCCTGCGCCCAGCCGGTCCTCAAGCAGCTGGCGCAGGCGCAGCACTTCCTTGTGCTCCTCGAGCAGCATTGCCAGCAAAAAAGTCTCAAGGGGCAGCGCATGGGCAGCATAAGCCGCCGCGGCCAGATGCTTGTGAGCTGCCGCAAACAGATCATCCAATGCCAGCTGATCACTGCGCCGCAAGGCGCGCCGGAAGCGGGAAAAGGATTGTTGCTCCTGTAAAAAAGCTTGCGTGATCGAAGGTAGTGTGCGTCCCATAGGCAGTTTAGAAACCCTCTGCTCCTTTCCTCATGGCTCTTTATCTCAGAACAAACGCGGAGGCGGTTTCGGTAAATTCGGCTCCAGCGTCCAGACCTGATCAGCAGCCTCCAGCATTGCATTCAACAGCTCGGGGCGGCTTTCAGGTGGACCAGGGCGAATGCTGATGGCAACCGGCGCCAAGCGGTTCAAGCGCTGCAGGTGAGCAATGCAATTCTGCAGCAGCCGCAGACTTTCTCCCGTAGATACATTCTCATCGTAGAACGTCGACAGTAAGTCCAGGACCAGCGTGGGGACCGGTTGAGCAGGTGTGCTCTTCAAAAGAGCAACCAGCTGGTAGCAGGTAAATGCGCGCGCCAGGCGAATGCGCTCCAGGACAGCTGGCAAATCGGCTGTCTGTCCCCCCAGGGCCTGCCCCACAGCCAGATTGCATTTATAGACATCAAAACGATTGCCGCCGTCCAGCAAGCGCAGGGTACCGCGGCAGGCCAAACGAGCGACCAGTTCCCACATGATCGCACCACCCGCATGCGGCGCTAAAACAAGCAGCAAATCGCCTGGAACCGGATTGAGTAACGTGTTCATACCCCTAAAGTAGCCTACTTTGACGGGAAGAACAATCCCATTTACAGGGGAGATGCGGGTAATGATCGGGGTAACCGTGCGGGTGAGCTGGTGCTGAGCAATCGCTGCGCGGCGCCCTTCAGTGAAGCCAGGCGCTGAAATCCCAGTCAGCCAGAGCTCGGCGCAGTTCAGCTTTGCTGTGCAGGTCAAATTTGCGCAGCACATTGCGCACATGCGTCTTGGCGGTTTCTGGAGTTACCAGCAGCTTAGCAGCAATTTGGCGGTTGGTGAAATTTAAGCAGGTTAGGGCTGCAACCTGCTGCTCGCGCGGAGAGAGAAAACACCAATGAGATAGAAGTCCATCATTCACTTGGCGCCGCGCTAAGGCCGAGCTAAGCAATTCAGAAGCAACCTCACCGGTACGGCGTTGTTCATGCTCAGCGATGGTCTGCAGACTTTGAAGCAAATCCTCATCTGCATGGAACTCCAGGCGTGTCGTCGCTGAGGCATACCCCAAAGCGCGCAGAACACGTTGCCAGATGGCCATAGGAGCAAACCTTTACTCACCAGAACAAGAGATAAACACATTATAATAGAACATATGTTCACTGGTCAAGGAATCCTGCACAGAAAAGAAAAATCCGCAGTCTGGTGAATTACAGACTGCGGATTTTGATCATTTGCTGATTTTAGTGAACCGCCGCTTGCCAGCCTGCAGCACGCCGGGGTGAGGGAATGCTTGGTTGGGGTCATCAAGCACCTCCCCATCCAGGCGCACCCCATTTTGGTTGATCAGGCGGCGCCCTTCACTGCGTGACTTAATCATTCCACTGTCTTGCAATACGTCCAGCACATTCTGCCCAGGTTTAAGCATGTATTCCGGCATATCTTCTGGCTGGTCATGTTTTTGGAAAACACGTACAAAATTCTCCTCAGCGCTTACCGCAGCTGCTTGATCGTGGAAGATCTCGACAATCTCACGTGCCAGTTTCATTTTCACATCGCGCGGGTGCAGGCGGCTCTCGTTCAACCCGGTCTCCAGTGCATCTATCTCCGCTTCTGGCCAGCGCGTCACCAGAGGAAAGTAATTGCTCATCGCTTTATCAGGAATACTCATCACTTTGCCATACATATCATCTGGTGCAGCTAGGATAGGAATGTGGTTGCCGATCGACTTGCTCATCTTGATTTCGCCATCGGTACCAACCAGGATAGCCATGATAATCGCAATATTTGGTTTTTCCCCCAGAAAGCTCATCACCTTACGAGCAGCAGTAACGATATTAAAGAGCTGATCGGTGCCGCCAACCTGAACATCTGCCTTTAATGAAAACGCGTCATAGCCCTGCATGATCGAGTAAAAAGTCTCATGCAGGTAGATCGCATCCCCATTTTCCCAGCGCAGTCTGAAATTCTCCCGGGTAAGGTACTGCTGAATTGTGAAATTTGAGGCCAGATTGATCAAATCCGCAAAGGTCAGCTCTGCGAGCCATTCGGCATTATAGCGAATCCTGGTTTTCTCAGGATCAAGGATCTTGAATGCCTGCTCCGCATAGGTGCGAGCATTGAATTCAACTTCCTCCGGCGTGAGTTGGGGGCGCATCTTGTCCTTATCTGAGGGATCACCAATCAGTGAAGTGTAGGTTCCGATCAAGAAAGTCACTTCGTGACCTAGCTCCTGGAATTGGCGTAGTTTACGCATGGTAATTGTATGACCGATATGGATATCAGTCGTGCGTGGGTCGTAACCACAATAAACTCTTAACGGACGGCCTTCTGATTCTGCTTCTATAAGCCGCTGATGTAATTCACCCGCCATAGATTTCGTTAATTCTTCATCACCATAATGAGTACCCCGCATCAGGTAAGCAACCTGTTCTTCAATGCTCATTTTCACTTCTCACCTCCTGAGTTAATTATCAGTATGATTAAATCCGCATAGATTTGATCATATATTGTTCGTATTAATAAAACAAAACGCGCCCTCTGAGCAGAGGGCGCTGATTGCCCAATGCTGAGGCCTTATTGACGTGAGTAATAATACCCTTCCTGTTGGTCGTTCAATTCCACTTGTTGACTCTCGTTTAAACCCGATTTTTCAAGGATACGCTTAAGTATTTGGTCACCTTCCATAAAACCGGTGCGACCCAAAACTTTACCATTCGCCCTGACCTCACCAAGTGTATGAAATCCAAAGTAGGATTGTTTACCAAATACCTGCACTTTTTCTCCCCACTGGGCAGGCAGGACGCGTACTTCCTGGATTTCCTCCCAATTTAAGGTCACATTGCGCAAACCATTGCTGAAGTAGATCGCATCCACGTCCAGCTTCAATATCGTTCGGCGATCCATCCAGTTTGCCAGGCTCATCCCGATAGCAATCAACAATAATGGAATTCCCAGGATGGGAAGCCAAAATGACATCGATTGGTCAAATAAAATTAACAACAACCAGGCACCATTGACCACAAGAGCAATCCCCCAGGCAATCAATTCGCTTCTTCTGGAGACCAGCTCAGGTTTATACTCATTTTGCTCCATCTGGGTGTTCATCGCCTCATTATAAAGGATTTTAGAGTTATCTTTACCATAAATACAGCCATCCAATATCTATTCATTTGGAGAATGAGCCATGCTATAATTCGCAAAGTTATGGTGTCAATATGTTTGAACCTGTTTTAGTGCTGAATGCGAATTTTGAGCCGTTAAATATTTGCCCCACTCGGCGCGCAATAGGCTTAATGATGACCAGTAAAGCCTCGCTGATCCTCAATGGGCGCGGATTTATTCATACTGTGTCGCAAAAATATCCACGGCCCTCCATCATTCGGCTGGATCGGATGATCAAAAGACCGCGCATCCGGGTAAAACTTAATAAACGCGAGGTCCTCCGGCGAGACAATTACACTTGCCAGTATTGCGGCAAAACTACGCCTCAGCTGACGATTGACCACATCAATCCACGCAGCCAGGGAGGTACTCATAAATGGAGCAACCTGGTTGCAGCCTGCCCATCCTGCAACCATTGCAAAGGAGGTCGGACACTGGAACAAGCCCACATGCATTTGCTGCATACGCCCGTGGAACCACCTTCCTCGGCAGCTTATCTCTTCGCCCGGCATTTAGATCAAAATAAAGATTGGATCCCCTTCATAGAAGGTTGGTAAATCACGTTGCATAGTTCAGACGTTACCTGAGCTGTGTTCATTTCCCCGATTTTTAGAACTCGAACTGCATAAAATCTTCTGCTAATTTCACCGGTCCATTGAATTCCTGTGCGGCTCTGCTGAGAAGATGATTGTCCTCAAACCTTCCATTCGGATAATGGATCAAGTACAGGTTGCTTGCACCCGCACTTTTCGCAATTTGGCCTGCCTGAGAAGCATCTGAATGACCCCAGGATGATCCGGTTGATTCGTGGATGAGGACATCTGCCTTATCAGCCAGCTGAATCACCTGGGGGCAGGGTTCAGTATCGCCGGAATATGCAAATACTTTTCCAGTTTCTGGAAATTCAATGCGCAGGCCAATATTTGGAATAATATGTTTGACAGGGGAAGAATAAATTCGCCACTGATCATTTTCTTGAACAACGGTCATGTCCTGCTCTGCAATTCTATGCATTTGCACTGGGAAAAAGCCCGGCCAGGAATTCCATCCAAAAAGATCCATCATCGTTTCAAGCCGGTCTAAAGTGTAATCCAAGCCAAACATTCGCAATTCTTTCTGTCGTCCTAACAACCACAAATCCATTAATAGCAGGGGGACACCAGAAACGTGATCAGGATGGAAGTGAGTTAATATGAGGTCCGAAATATCTTCTACATCCAGTCCAGCCTTTCGCAATCTGACGATTGGATTATTGACACAATCGATCAATACGAGGCGATCGTCACCAACCAAAGCCATGTGGCTGTTTTCATGCTTTTCATCTGGGATCGCATTGGATGAACCTAAAATAATCACTTTCGCCATGTAGAATCCTCTTCTCTTCTCACCCTAGAATTTTTTTATCCACCAAACAACCAATTAGCGATTCTTGGGGTTACTAGGACTTCTAAGATTGCAGCACCAAGTAATAAAGGTAACACCAATCCAACCATAACTTTTGCCCAATCTGCCGCTGCTCCCAGCCATGCTTCGCTAATCGTTCTGCCAGGAGAAGGAGAGGCTATGGTTGCCCCAAGACGCAGGATCGCTGCCCCGGCTAATATTATCGCCGGAATCTCCAAAATACCATGGGGGACAACAAATGCTAATAGGAACAGAAGCGGAGAAAAACCCGCGCTGGCAATCGTCGCTGTAAAAAATCCAATTAAGAGAATTGGGACAACCATCACGATTAATGCCAGGACACCAAAAGACAGTAATCCAGCGAAGGTAGCCAGGATAACTGTACGCAGATTATTGAACCAAACCATGGGGATGCTGCTGTCATCAAAGAAGCGAAATTCTTGAACACCCTCAATCCCACCAGCTATTAACGTTTCTTTGTTGATTAATTCAGCTGGGATTACAAATTGATCTGCCAAACTTGCTCCAAGCACTACTCCACCCACAAGAACCACAGTAACAAGAAGCGCAGGCAAACGCATGTTATTAAAAGTCTTCCGCAGCTCGTTGCGGTACCAATCCCAAGGTGAGCTGGCTTCACCGCGAAAATCTTTCCAAAAAGAGACAAACCCGCCTTTCATATCAATTGAATCAAATTCACGGCCAACCAGCTCTTCACGATTGAAATGAGCAATTCCGATTCTCACCAGCAGTACCGCGACAGCAACTTCCCCGACCAATGTCCAGAACAGGACCGCGCTATTCGCCCAGACGATCACCGCACTCTCTGCTTGTAGAAGGATCGCCATCGGTATTATGATGAACACGGCCAGCAGATTGGCTGCCCGCATAGACGTGGTTTGCGATGAAACCACCACTGCGCCGCTCACCATCAGAAAACAGTTCGTAGTAGCCAAGGCGAAAATCTGCAGGATCAAGATTCCACCAGGAAACCAAATCCCCTGCAGGAAAATCCAAAATAGATACAAGACCATGCCAAGATAGCTGGCCAACAGAGCAGGGATTAATGCTGCTAGAAGCTTGCCAAAATATATTTGGAAATCGCTTAAGGGACTGCTCAAGAGCGGTTCTAAACTGCGGCGCTCTTTCTCGCCTACGAAACTTTCCAGTGCCAATACAAGCGCCACGGTAATCGGGAAAAAGCCCACCACCATTAATAAGAAGGGGTAGACTTGCCCTGGTTCAATATGAGCTCCATATCGATCCGCAAATTCGAGAAATCGTCCCGAGGCATAGTTCATAAAAACTGGTAGCAAGATGATCAGCAGCAGAATGGGACCTAAAATCCGCCAATCCCGGAAGTGATCACGTACTTCGCGGCGGGTGACAACCAATGCGGGACGCAGTTTATCCAACATAAGCTGCCTCAGACTGCATGATCTTCGGATCATTCATCACCTGCAGATAAATCTGCTCCAAGCTGCGGGGGATTTCTTCCAGACTCACCACTTTCAAACCCAGGTTTAATAAATGCTGCAGTACGATTGGGTTATCAATTTCAGGTTGAGCTGACCGGTAGCGCAACCATTTATCTCCCCGTCCAGCGACCTGAAAACCCCTGGGAAGGCCGACCTGATCAATATTTTGGTCGGAACCAAATCGGACTTCAAAAATAGCTTCGCCAAGCAGCCGCTGTCTCAACTCATCTGGAGTTCCTTGTGCAATAATTGTTCCATAGCGGATAATAGCGATCTTGTCCGCCAATCTCTCAGCTTCAGCCAGATTATGTGTGCAGAGGATGATCGCTCTATCAGATGAGCTTAAGTCGTGGATTGCATCTCTTACCAGACTTGCACTTTCAGGATCCATCGCGGAAGTTGGCTCATCCAATAGCAGGACTGGTGGTTGGTGCAAGAGGGTTCTCGCCAATGCTAATTTCTGCTGCATACCTCGAGAGAATTTTCCCACCCGACGCCTCTTATAAGGTCCTAAACCAAATTCATCCAGCATTTGTTCAGCACGTTTACGCCTGGTTGGCAGATCTATTCCATAAAGTTGACCAAAGAAATCAAGGTATTCATCGGCTGGCATGCGCGCATACAATCCATGATGTTCGGTCAATACACCAACCGAGGCACGCACTTGATCTGGTTGCTCGACCACATCAAATCCAGCTACACGCGCCTTTCCACGAGTAGGCTGCAGTATCGAGGTCAACATGCGCACCGTTGTGGTTTTACCTGAACCGTTTGGTCCTAATAGTGCTAGAACTTCGCCAGCACTCACCTTCAGGTTGACACCATCAACCGCAATGAATTCCTCAAAATGCTTACTGAGGTCTTCAGTGATGATCATAACTAACTGTGTAAAATCCCTTTCTACTCTTCCACCCCAACTGTTTCAGCCTCCGATTTTCCTCTTTTACGGTGTCGCCAGATCAGTACTCCCGAAGCAAACAATACGACAAACAGCATCACAGTCTGGTTGATATTTATCCCGCCGACCTGTGATGGATCAAGCCTCAGGAATTCAAGGAGGAACCGTCCAAGTGGATACGCAATCAAATATATCAAGAATAGATCACCGTTGATCAGACGATCATCGTATTTTCTACCCAACCAGAGTAGCAGTAGTACGATCCCAAAATTCCAAAGTGATTCATAAAGAAAAAGTGGATGGTATGTTGCCTGATCTTCATAACCTGGCAGTCGATTTTCTGGATTAATTTGGATCGCCCAGGGAAGCGTGCTGGGGCTCCCGTAAAGTTCCTGGTTGAAGAAATTTCCCCAGCGTCCAATCGCCTGTCCTAATGCTAATGCTGGTGCAGCAATATCCAGCCAAAAAGCAAAATCCAGCTTCCTGCGGCGTGCAAAGATATATAATGCCAGCAATCCCCCTACCACCGCTCCTGGGATGCCAAGCCCTCCAGCCCGAATATTTATCGCATCCAACGGGTGGGTAAGATAATACATGGTGGTGTATCCCGCCTCAACCATGGAAGCAGGAGGTGTTAAGATATGCCAAAGGCGGGCTCCGAGGATACCACCGATCAACACCCAGACCAGTCCATCCCAGACGATGTCGCTATTCTGTCCTTTCCGCCGCGCCTCGTATGCAGCTAACCCAGCTGCTGCCAGCGCCCCAAGCATAATGATGATTCCATAGTAGTAAATCGTGATCTTTCCAATCTGAATACCCATCTATCTCTCCTTTACCCCAGTCAATTCCCTCGAGTTTGGCGCCGGATATCCCAGATTCTCTGCAGCGCAGTAATATTTGCGAGGATAGCTATGATCCATAAACCTACCAAAGGGATGTTAAATACAAGGGTTGGAGCAAGAACCAGATAACGTTCCATGCGAGTTAGAATTCCAACTTTCGTATCATAACCCAGGGAAGATGCTCTGGCGCGTACGTATGAAACCAGCACCGATCCACTAGCTGCCAGATAAGTCACCAGGGCAGCAGTCCAGTTGCCTTGCTGTGCATAGTATATTAAAAGACCACCAAAAATCACTAATTCAGAATAACGATCGACAACTGAATCTACAAAGGCACCAAATTCGCTTGGTTCACCCCGCAGGCGAGCCATCGTGCCATCCAATGCATCCACTGGACCCATAGCAAAGATGATCAAACCACCATATGTCATTTTCCCCTGGGAAAGGAAATATGCGCCAATTGTATTTCCCAACAATCCCAGAATCGTCATCGTATTTGGCATGAAGCCAATCCGATTTAAGAAAGCTCCAACAGGATCCAAGATCCCTCTGAATCGAACGCGCATCTGATCAGTAAAAGTTACCTTTTTTTCTTCCTCTGTTGCTTGTTCCACAATATTTGATTCCTTTATTGACATGATTTTCACGAGCAGTTATGCTAACTTAATGGGGTAAGACTGTCAAGCAGATAGATCATCTTCCGGTCCAATCAGCACTTCCCGTTCCCTTCCACCTCCCTGAGAAGGTCCAACAACGCCTGAATCTTCCAGCTCATCGATCAATCGAGCAGCGCGCGGATAACCAATGCGCAGGCGCCTCTGCAGCATGGAGGCGCTGGCTCTTTGAGTCTCCTGGACGATAGCAATTGCTTTATCGATTAACTGGTCTTTCTGGGCTAAAATCGCCTCCTGATCCAATAATGCATCCCATGGGGGTATATGTTCTTCATCGGGGGGATAGGTTTCCTGCCAGAAGGTGATCATTCGTTCGATCTCTTGATCGGTGACCATTGCTCCTTGAGCCCGAATCGGAGAGCCTGCTTCTGGCGGCAGAAAGAGCATATCACCACGACCAAGCAGCGATTCTGCCCCAGTCGAGTCCAAAATTACCCTTGAATCAATTGAAGAGGCGACTGCAAAGGAAATTCGTGCTGGGAAATTGGCTTTAATCAAGCCAGTGACGACATCGGTGCTGGGTCTTTGAGTAGCCACAACCAAGTGGATTCCTGTAGCCCGTGCCATTTGTGCCAATCGCACCAATGCGGGTTCGGTTTGCTCAGGAGCCGACATCATCAAATCAGCTAGTTCATCGATCATCACCACAATATGTGGCAGTGGTTCGGAATCTCGCTTCTTGCGCATTTTCCGGTTGTAGGTATCGATATTTCGTGAACGAGAGGTCTCCAACAACTTATAGCGACGATCCATTTCGGCGACTGTCCAGCGCAAGACTCCCAAAATCCGAGCCAGATCTGTTTCGACCTTTCCAAATAAATGAGGCAGGCCATTAAACCGGACCAGCTCGACCATCTTTGGATCGATCATCACCATCCTCAAGTCCTCAGGTGTATTATTCATCACCAGGCAGGTGGTCAAGGCTGCAATAGATACAGATTTTCCAGACCCGGTCGTGCCGGCGATCAGCAAATGCGGCATACTTGCCAGGTCTGCAACCACGGCCTGACCGGAAACATCCCGGCCAAGTGCGATTGTCAACGGAGAACCAAACTTATAAAAAGCCTCTGTTTCCAATATTGGTCTCAACCGCACGATTGTTGAGCGCGTATTGGGCACCTCGATCCCAATATATGGGCGACCTGGTACGGGTGCCTCAATGCGCAAACTTGGTGCTGATAAGGCCAGTGCCAAATCGCGTGACAGGGCTGCGATTTGAGCTACTCGAACCTTTTGGCGCTTGATCTCTTCCTCGTTCCCGGGCTTCTCGACAAACCCTGGTTCGACTGCGAATTGAGTCACTGTTGGACCCACCTGAAAACCAACCACGCGGGCTGGGATACCAAACTCTGCCAGTGTTTTTTCTATTAATCCGGCTGTTAGATTAATGTTTCGTTCATCAGGCTTGGTGGTCTGCTCATTAATCATCAAATCCAGGCTTGGTAATCGCTCATCCCTCACTGGAGGATCCGTAGCCCTATCATCATCTACCCGAATCTTAAATTTCTTGCGAAATTCAGCAGGTAAGCGCGGTACTTTTTTCTTATTCTGAGCAGGTAATTCAGCGCTAACCTGCTCACCAATGCTCACAGCTGGTTCCGATCGATCAAATCCGGCACCCTCTGCTGCATAAGACTGTGCTAATTTGCCAAGATAAGCAGAAACACCGCTGCCAATGAGCACTGATATCAAGATCACCACTGCAAGAATTAAGGCTAACAACCAGGTGGGTCTGATAAATGTCCCCATCAGCTCAGCCAGGCCCCAACCCACCAGTCCCCCATCCAATCCCAGTGAAGCCCGTTCCAGTGAGCCATCCGCTGCCACCGCCAACAAAGCTAATGCAGCAAATATGGCGATCTCAAGGATTAATATCCGACCCCAATTGATTTTTTCCAGGATATCCGAACGTTGAATGATCAAGACGATACCTACACCCAAAGCAATTGGGATGAAAAGATAGCTGCCCCAACCAAACCAGCGTTGCAAGAATTCTGCCCACCAGGTAATCACCACTCCTTGAGTGAGATCCAACAATGCTAAGAATGTCAGCAGCCCCACAGTTAGCAAAAATACTCCAGCAATGTCCCAAATATAACGCTGCAGCATCCCCAAGATACGAAAAGATAATTTCGAAAACCCGGAGGTGCTTTCCAAATCCTGTCCTTGGTTTGGTTGACTAGTTTCTTTGGGATATCTCTTTGCCATCGGTATCTTCCGTCAAAATTTTTATCTTTTCCTACTCAATTTTGTTACCGATCTATCTCCAATTATTCTCCGGAGAGCAGTTGGATTCTCACCTGGCTTTCTTTAATCATTACTGTAAAGCTTTCCTGTTTGCCTCTCCTCTGGAGGCGACAAAAATTCCAGCGAGAATAAGTATAGCACCAATAATTTTAAGGATTGTGGGGGTCTCGTCCAATAGAATGTACGCCAGCATAGCTGAACCAATAGGTTCCCCGAGCAATGTGATCGATACAAAAGCAGCAGAGAGATATCCGAGTGCCCAGTTGAAACTTGAATGCCCCATGAGTTGAGGTACCAGAGCTAATAAGATCAACCAAACATACGTTTGGGGAGGATAACCAATTGCAGATTGTCCAGAGGCAAACATCAAGCCGATTAATACAATTGCGGCAATCCCATAAACCACAAAGATATACGGGACTAATGAAATTCCCCCGCGCAATCGTCTTCCAATTAACAAGTAGCCTGCCGCCATCCAAGCTCCTGCCAATGCGAGCAAATCACCGATAAAAGCTTCTCCACGGATGAAATCATTAAATGAGGGACACAGAAGTTTTCCGCTGTCAATTGAGCATACATCGCTTATCCCTACCACGATCACCCCTACAAAAGCCAACCCCATGCCGATCAGGATCGGTTTCGTCAATGGCTCTTTAACTGTGATCGGGGAAAGCAGGGCTACCCAAATGGGTGCAGTTGAGACAAGGACGACTGAACTCACAACCGTAGTGAATTCTAAAGATGAGATCCACGTCGCAAAATGCAGAGCCAGGAATATGCCAGAACCGATCGCGAGCCAGCGATCTCTACCCTGGATATTGACCAGATCAGATCGGTGCTTGATCAGCGCAACCGGAGCTAGGAATAGGGTCGCTAAGCCAAGACGATAAGCAGCAATCACAATCGATGGCGCATACACTTGAGCATACCTGACGAATATCGAACCCGTGGATACCGCCAAAATACCAAAGACGATGACGATCAAAGGAGGTAGAAATGGTCGTTGCGAGGGTTCGCTCATGATTACAGAAGGTGATTATCTTGACAAGTATTCAAGCGATGTTACAATCCTAAGTGACAGACTTCCAGTTATGCTACATCACAATTCATTAAACAGTCAACCCCAATCAATTTATTTTTAAGATAAAGGAGATCGCAATGACTTTCGAACTACCTTCACTTCCATACGCATATGGAGATCTAGAACCTTCCATTGACGCGTTGACGATGGAGATCCATCACAGTAAACACCATAATGCTTATGTCAGCAACTTGAATGGCGCCTTGGAGAAACATCCAGAATTAGCGGGTAAATCTTTGGAGGCTTTAGTTACTGATTTGGCAGGAGTTCCTGAGGATATCCGCACCGCGGTACGAAACAACGGTGGCGGTCATTTCAATCACAGCCTTTTCTGGACTGTCATGGCTCCAAATGGTGGCGGGGAACCATCAGGATCATTAGCCTCCGCAATTTCTGGAGCATTTGGCGATTTCGCTTCATTCAAAGAAACTTTCTCAAAAGCAGCTGCTACCCGCTTCGGTAGTGGTTGGGCATGGCTGGGCATAAAAAGCGGCAAACTCACTGTGCTGTCAATGCCCAACCAGGACGTACCCATGATGGAAGGTTTGACTCCCATCTTGGGACTCGATGTATGGGAACATGCTTACTACCTCAAGTACCAGAACAGGCGTCCCGAGTACGTATCCAACTGGTGGAATGTGGTTAACTGGGATGAAGTAGCCAGTCGTTACTCAGCTGCAGCATAGAGTCTTGCCAACTGCTACCATTAGCTGTTTGGTTTTGAGGTAAAATAAACAATCGTAAATCCAGTTTAGTTCATCTCACAGTTTGGGAGGTCCCTTCAATGACTTACATTATCACTAGTTTGTGTCTCCGAGATTCTGGGTGCGTCGATGTTTGCCCAGTAGAGTGCATTGTACCTGGCAAACCAGTCGAAGAGTGGCCCTGGTACTATATTGACCCTGATACCTGTATCGATTGTGGTGCTTGCATACCTGAATGTCCTTTTGAAGCTATCTTTGTCGAAGATGAAGTTCCTGACGCATATGAAGCTAAAGGTGGTGAGCAAGTCAGCATGCCTATGGGAACTGCTGGTCATGAAGAAGTTTTTGATGGCAATGATCATCACGGCGAGCCAGTACACCTTGAAGGTGTTCGTACCCTTGAGGCTGGCGAATCCTTAGATTTAACCCCGGATATCCAACCCAATTACGATTACTTCCAGTCTGGACCAGGCTACAGCGCTCTGGACTAACCAGAAAATATTAAATGCGTCCGACCCGCAGGCAAACACCTGCGGGTCGGATTTTTACTTAACCTACCTATGCAAATTTTTTGGATTAATTATTATCGATCGCGTAATTCCAGATTTCCAGCGCCTATCTCAACTGTGATGGTTAATTCTGGACCTTCACCGGGCAGTGAATAAACGCTCCCAGACAATCGCCACGCACCACTGTGATCAACATTGGCCAACCCACCCTCAAATCGCACAGTCGCAGGTGTACCTTCGGGAACCACGATCACGATACTGCTCAAACCAGATTTAATCGTGACATCTGCATCCTGTTGAAGATCACCCGAGAAATCTAACCGGTAATCTCCAGCACCGCTCCTGAAATCCATGGCCCGGAAATTTGCATTTGCCAGCCCAGAGAGTGTAGCCTGGGAGGCTCCAGTATCATAGCGCAGGATGTTCATCTCAACTGGATTCACTTCCGAGAACGATAAATCAGTTTTCGCTGCACCTTCAGCAATCCGCAATTCAAGTAATGGGATACCACCTAAATCGAACACACCCTTGTAGCCCCCAGCTGAAATATCCAGCTCCATGGGTGTATCCCCCAATTCAAGATCCCATCTATTTTCGATCTTATCACCTAGAATTGGGATGAGATTGATATCATCAACCTGCTGTGAGATTTTCACAACATTGTTTGTCACGGTCACCTTGGGTTCAAATTCTTCCACATTGTACGTAGCCGTTCCTGAAACGCTTGATTCACCAGCTCCGGGACTAATATTGAGTTCTCCTGCCCCGAACTCAAGTTTTACCTTCACCACCTCATCTGAATCTGGTGCTGGAACTTCTATCTCTGAAGTTTCCAATGAACCAACCGATACACCCTGGATTTGATCGTTGAAAGTAAATGTACAAGCCAACATCGCTATACCTAGTGCTGCAATTACAGATAACACTCTAAATGGGTACATGATAACCTCCTTATCATCTTGCTTCTACCTATATATACGCTATGATCAGCATTTGGTTGCATAAAACTCCAGTTCAGGTCGTAACAAACTTCCCTTATGCTTGGACATGCGATAAACCTGTTAATGGAGTCTCTCTTTTGTTTGTCAATACCTGACCTCATTTACTCTGATGAGCCTCTAAGCATATCACTCCCTGTGGTCCCACAACTGCTTCATGCACCATCCCTTCGGGTAGATCCAACCGATCACCACTGTTTAATTGCACCTGTTCACCCTGTTCGGGTAGGATAAAGGTGATCGATCCTTGCAGAACGTAAATGATCTTCTGGAATGGGTGAGAATGTGCACCATAAACATCTCCGGGTGAATTTGACCACCGGTACCCGGATAAGCCTTGCTCACCGAGTAAACGACGCAAATCTTCTTCACTGGGTGAAGAGTCTCCGTTCCAGGTTTCCACAATATATTCTTGGCTTTTTGTCATAAATTCGTATCCTTTCCTGACAATGTTTGTTTAATTTTGCAGCTCTCTCTTTACAAAAAGGAAGATTGCCCTCCATCTTGCATAAATATAAAATATAGGGCACAATAAGAACAGGCTTCGATGCTCCTTGCTCTCAGCTGAGATTATAATCTTCATCTATCGCAACTAACCACTGTAAAATCAATGGTAAACATTTTTAATAGGAGATGCTAGCATATGACTGAATCACCTGATCCCAAAACGGAAAAATCAGCAGAAGACCTAGCTTCAGAATTCCAACACCTGGGAGACAATCTCAAGAAATTCTTCGTTAACGCCTGGGAGAGTGAACAGCGGAAAACACTTCAAAAGGAAATTGAAGAGGGTTTGAGCGATTTGGGCGATACATTAAAGGATACCGTGATTGAAATACAGGATAGTGAAACCGGTCAGCGGATAAAATCTGATGCCGAAGATTTTCGCGATCGAGTCCGCGACGGTGATGTCGAGCAAAAAGTCCGCTCAGACTTGACCTCAATTCTGCAAAAATTAAACTCCGAATTGGAAAAAGCTATCCCCTCCGACCAACCTCCTAGCTCGAATGAAGAAGAATTATCACAGAAGGATTAACATGGGAAAAAAGATTCTCGTTCAGCAAACCAGCGCCGGGGAACCTGTTGAGGTAAATGGTCTGACCGTTTATCCGGTTGCTCGTTCGTACCGCATTAATATGCCAGGCGCTCGAGGTGGCATTGTCTGGAACAGGCCATTGGCGGTAATCGTTGAAGATGCTGATGGAACCCGCCAAATTCTACCTGTAATAGACCGTACTCGCCAGCTGCAAATCGCAATTTTCAGCGCCGGTTTCATTGGAACTTTGCTTACTTGGTTAATATTTCGCAAATCAAGAAAACCAGCACAAAAGGAGAAGTAATATCATGGATAAAGTTGTCAAAGGCCCTGGAGGCACAGGAGGTGTTGATCTTCACCAAACGCTTGACGACATCAACTCAACGATGGAATCATTCCTCGAGACCGCCAGTGTCGATCGGGTTTATGGTGCACCAATCGAGGTTGGATCGACAGTAATTATCCCAACTGCAGAGAACCTGGTGATTATGGGATTTGGTGCTGGCAGTGGCTATGGGAGTGCTGATTTTGAGAATGATGAAGGGGATTCGCCTCCCGGTGAAGGTACTGGAGAAGGTGGAGGTGGGGGTGGCGGTGGAGGTGGTCGTACTTTGTCCAGACCCGTAGCGGTTGTGATTGTCTCGCCTGAGGGAGTCCGGGTGGAACCAGTTGCCGACCGCACAAAAGTTATTATGGCTGCCATCACAGCCGTAGGATTCGTGGCAGGGATGTTCTTACGGATGAGCCGGGGTCCAAGATCCTTATAGCGGTTTAAGTCAAATTTGTTGAGAGACTGTAGATCTGATCTGCATAAGCGCGGATCAGATCTATTAATGCCAATTTTGATCGCCAGCTGGCGGGGATCCCAATTTCACCATAATAAGCTCCTGCGAGCTGCCCGTACACTGCTCCGGTTGTATCAGCGTCATCTCCCAAATTCACCGCCATCAGGCAACCAGACTCGAATGACGCGCTGTGAAAGAATGCCCAGAGGGCAGCTTCTAATGAGCGGACCACATAACCTGCCCCTTTAATCTCTGGAGGTACCTTCACCTTAAATGATCCCTGTGCAATCTGCTCGATTTCTTCTACTAGGGAACCAGAGGCAGTGTAATAATGCTCACTCAGCAATTCGTCCTTGCTGACACCATTCAATGCACCAGTGATTAGCCCTCCAAAATAGCGGCAGGCATCCACAGCTGCCCTTGTTCCATGGGTAGTTTTTGAGCTGAGCCCACTATTCTGAATCGCGACTTCATTTCTTTGAGCGAAAAACATGGGCACTGGAGCCAGGCGCATTATTGACCCATTTCCTGCCGAGTAAGGATCTGTAGACCCACTGAGTGGGTTTCCAGTCTCTTCAAAATTCACCAAGGCTGTGTGGACGGTATTCCCAATATCGAAACATGCCCCAGTGCTGCTCAGGTGACCATGACGAAACCAGCGTATATACCTGGTTAATTGGTCCGAGAGGTTCATTCCTTGACACTCAATCAAACTTTCAGCCAGGCATAATGCCATCGAAGTGTCATCGGTCCATTGTCCTGGTGCCAGGTTGAACGGACCACCACCAACCATATCGTTCAAAGGGGTAAATGAACCAGGTGATTGAAACTCGAGCGTCGTGCCCAACGCGTCTCCAGCTGCCAATCCTAATATGCAACCCCGATAACGATCAATTTGCTTCATTCCACCCTCTCTGTTTAGAGATTATCCGATCAATGTTCGACATTTTATTCAACCTGCAGCGCGGCTTCCATCATCTCTCGACCAATCTTCAAGGCTTCCTGGGGTAGATCATCCTCCAAAATGACGACCAATGTGAATGGAGCTCCCGTCCAGCTGGGTAAAGTCCCAGCGAGATACCATGTGATCACTTGATCTTCTCCATTCGGTGATCTGGCAATGACCTGCCAGATCGGGAGTGTATCATCTGCGAGCAGTCCAGCGACCCCATCTGCATTCAGCTTCGAAAACACTTGCTCTCCATCAGCCGCTGGGGGAAAAACTGTCCAGCCGCTCCCAGGCAGGTTCAATGCGGCAGCTAATTGGGGTTTGGGCTTTGCACCACCAGCACTCAAAGTCGCAGCCGCTCTTGCGACCTGCAGTGGGCTCACCTGAAGATCTGACTGACCACGGATCACTTCCTCAGGTGACTGAATGATTAACGGAGAATAAAGCTCCTCATCGTTTGGACCCAGGCTCGGGTTAGTGAAAAATCCGAGATCTTCAAGTAATTTAACGAATCCAACCTCACCCAGTACTTCGCTCAGCTTGACCTGAGGTTGAGTACAGCCTGCTGCGAGTGCAGCTGCCCAATTGTATTCTGTGAAGGGAAGCGCACAATCATTTTCCAGATCACCAAGCAGTGCTGAGTCGAATTTGGAAATTTCAAACCCTTCCCCACCGGCAGTTAATGCAGCCATAAGAAATGGCCCCAGTGTCGTCCCAGGCTGGTAGCGACCTTGAATCACCCGGTTCAGCAGGGGTGTTTCCGTATCACTGACTAGTTCAGCCCAGATCTCATCAATATCGGCGGGATCATAGGTTGGCTGGGAAACAAGGGTCAGGATTTCACCATTATCTGCATTCAGTAAAACGAGAGCTCCATTTTGATCATCCAGCAGCTGGTTGGCTTTTTGCTGTAGTTCCATATCCAGGTTTAATCTCACATCCACTCCTGGAGGTGGCTGTCCATAAAGCAAGTGATTCCACCACACCAGCAGCTCGGAACGACCAATCAACCCACGCAAATAGGGATCGAGGCTCGCTTCGAGTCCTGATTGTCCGTACACAGGATGTGTATATCCGATCAGCGAGCCAAGATCAGGATATTCATATACCCGTG
>JALHTN010000269.1 GCA_022865865.1 Anaerolineales bacterium | reverse complement strand
GGGTACTTGGCCAGCAAACCAAGGATGGGCAAGAAAGTCAGGATGCCGATCATGTTATAAGCCAGCCGGTACCAGCGATCGACACTCGGCCCAAACCACCGGCGCACGCGCGCCTTGGTTGCAACAGTTGCCAGCAGTGAATGCACGCATCCATACACAAATACCGCAAAAAGGATAAACAGGGACGAGGGATTCATGAGCTGCTGTACCCCTCCAGTTCAATAATTTGTCCCTCGGCTCTAACCACATAATAAGGGAACCATGCCACACCAAACATTTCCACCAGGATGTCTTTCTTATAGGGAGTGACCTGGATCTCGGTCGCCTGGCTGGCGATCTCCTCCCAGCGCTCATTCACCTCTTCCAAAGCATTTTCCTTATCTGCTTGTATGGCCTTGATCTCTCGTTCGAATTCCTCGATCGCCTGCAGGGATTCCTTGACATCCGCGTCCGCTTTTTCGGTCATTCGCCGCTTGGAGAGTGAGCCTGAGAGACTTTTCTTGCGGCGGCTAAACAGGCTCAGAACGGTCTCAGCATGCTTGCCGTATTCTTCCATTTTGCGCTGGGACAGTTCGGATTTATCCCCCTCCAGCTCACGCTCTTCGCGCTTCATCTTTGAGACCACAGAGTCCATTTTTTTGTCAAATTTTTCCTCAACCTGTTCAATTTCCTTCTTGCGTCCTTCCTGTGCAGCCTGTGTACACAACCTGCGGAACTCCGCTTGGGAGACCTCCGGACCCGCATAGATATCCAGGTCTTCGTTGGCGCGCACGGTGACCGAGGCATTATGATAATTCCAATCCAGGAAATCTCTCTCCATGGAGGCCATGGTTTTTTGTTCCGAGAGCGGTGCATCCAAAGACCCATAGCGAGCACGTGGATCGGGTTGATCATCCATAATATTTACATCGATATTGCCTGCCGTAACATCATCCCAGCGCATGACACCCCGCCGGTCAGGTTCTAAGGTCAGGGCGGTGTTCGCTTGTTCATGGTCCAGATCGTATTTTCGGTTCAGGTAGCGGATCCGAGCCTGAGCCAGTAAGGCAGGTTTATAAATCATTCCCAAACTCTGTGCGTCTTCTGGGATCCTGCGTCCTGATGCTGTGAATGCTTCCGTGAAGGAAAGATTATTGGGCAGGAAGTACTCTGCCACCGATCCCGGGATCGCAGGTCGCGTGGATGATCCAGGCATGTCCCGCTCACCCATCTGCGCAGCCTGCAGCTCATGAACAGCTGCGGGGAGAGCTCCACCAGCTGCATCACTCGGACCCTGTTTTTGAGCCCTCGAATCCTGGCTCGCACCCGCGGCAAGCTGCCTGCCGGAAAGCAGGTTCGCAGCTGGGATTTGGGAACGAGTAAGCGGTCCTGCCAGGTAATTCATCGCCCAACGGGTTTGGAACAGCCGCGGTTCTTTCTCATGCACATTATGCAAGAGGAAGACCCGCTTCCCTAAAGATGAGATCAGCCTGTCATATGCCTGCCTGTCCATATTTGGTGAGGCGCCCTGCAAGCCGTCCAATAAACGCTGCTTATCCTGGTCGGTTTGTAATTTCCCGATGAACCAGGTGCCCGTATTTGAGAGGCCTTTATAGTCCAGGTCAACCGGATTCTGGGTCACCAGCACCAGGCCAACCCCGAAAGCGCGCGCCTGCTTGAGCATGCGCAGCATGGGTCCCTTGGAGGGCGGATTCTGGGTCGGCGGCAGGTAGCCAAATATTTCATCGAAGTACATCAGCGAACGCAAGCTCGTCGTTCCTGCCTGGGATCGCATCCAGGCTTCCATGGCTGAGAAGAGCAGCGTGACAAAGAACATGCGCTCAGCATCTGGCAAATGGGCTATATAAAAAATGCTGTGGCGCGGGCGGCCATCGGGTGTATAAAGTAATCCCTGGATGTCAAGCGGTTCCCCTTCCAACCAGACCTGAAAGGATGGCGCGGCCAGGATATTATTGAGCAGCATCGCCAGTTCGAAACGCTCCTTTTCAGGAAAGAAGGTGTTGACATCGAAGACACCCAGCTTAGAAAAGGGCGGGTTCTGGGTTTGCAGGATCAATTCGCCGAGATCGAGACCTTTTCCCTGGCTCCAGGCGGATTCAAAGATATTAGCCAATAAGATATGCTCCCGGGAGCGCACCGGATCAACATCGCGCATACCAACCAGGCCCAGCACGGCAATGACGGTGGCCGAGATTTTCTCCCGTAAGAGTTCTTCGTTTCCATCCCAATGGATGGGGGGTGCCTCCAGGGATGCCAATATACTGACCGGGATTCCAGCGTCAGAGCCAGGTGTGTAGATCGTGAACTGGGCTGCATCCTTCAGAGCCTGCAGCCTATCCCCTTGAATATCCCATTTTGCCAATCCACTGCGCCAGAGATCTGCAGTCGACGCCGCGACCTCTTCCGCCGATTTATCCTCCCGGCGAGCTTGATCGGCATCAATCCAGGGTTGAAAATCCTGGGGCGCCAGGTCCGGGAAATGCAGCAGCAGGTTGGTGATATCACCCTTGGGATCGATCATCAGCGCCGGCACACCCTTGAGTGCTGCTTCTTCCATGACATCCACACACAGGCCGGTTTTTCCGGAGCCGGTCATCCCAACCACAACTGCGTGGGTGGTTAAATCATCCGGATCGTAATGCGTTGCCTGTGTTGTCGTCTCGCCGCTCTGGGGATCGAAATCCCGTCCGATATAGAAGCCACCCTCATTTCCCATGTTAACACTCCTGTTATTTGTTATGCCAGAAAAGCTGCTTATCTTCCCGCATAGTATATCCGGTATATCCGGCCTCCAGCATCATCAGAGACCAATAAACTGCCTTCCGGTGCAGTAAGAACATCCACCGGGCGTCCCCAGCTGGAGCCGTTTTCCAACCATCCGGCGGCGAAATCTTCAATTTCTCCAATTGTATCCCCCTGCATTGGAATTCGTACGATCTTATACCCTACCGGACTGCTCCGGTTCCAGGAGCCGTGAAAAGCGACAAACAAATCACCCTGGTACTCACCTGGAAAAGCCTTACCTGAGTAGAATTCCAACCCCAGCGGGGCAGAGTGGGCTTGCATTTCAACCATAGGCGATTCAATGTCCTGGCAGGCTGATGGAGACCCGAAATCAGGGTCGCTGATGCGCCCCGAGTGACAGCGAGGCCAGCCATAATGCTTGCCTTCCTGGACGAGATAGACCGTCTCAGGAGGCAAATCATCACCCAGGAAATCGCGCCCATTATTGGTCGCCCACAGTTCATTAG